>NZ_JAMFRV010000537.1 GCF_026224925.1 Pseudomonas sp.
ATTCTCCCTGATGAAAAATCAGAGCGAATATCACACTAAAAGCGCGATTATGGCTTGATCACCACCATAGAATCTCCCACCAGATCTGCGAATTGCCCCAACTTCTGCCCCGTGCCGAGAACCCTGTGGGACCGAACTTGTTCGGGAAGCAGACAACGCGGTACATCAGACAGACCGCGTTGCTTCATTCGCGAACAAGTTCGCACACATTTGATCTGAGTCGACTCGGTCAACTGTGGGAGCGAGCTTGCTCGCGATGGGGCCTCACAGGCACCGGAAACCTCAAGGCCTGCCAAGCAAATGACTCATTGCGGTCTTGAGCTTCATCGGCCGTACCGGTTTATGCATCAAGGTGTGGCCCAGCTCACGGATTTGCAGCTTGAGTTCGTTGCTGTAATTGGCAGTGATCATCATCGCCGGAATCGCTGACGCACGACGGGCATTGATACGAGCCACAGCATCCACACCATTCTGATCATTGTCCAAGTGATAATCGGCAATCAGCAAGTCGGCTTCGTCGTGATAGTTGTCGACCTGCCGAGCCAGGTCTTGCTCCGATAACGCCGTCACCACCAAACAACCCCAACCCTCCAGCAAGGTGCGCATTCCCGCGCAAATCGCCGCGTCGTTATCTAGCACCCACACTCGGGCACCCCGCAGGCGCTCAAGCATCGGCTCACTCATCAATAAACTTGGCAATGCCTTCGGCGCTGTGGCGCTGAGCGGTATTTCGACGGAGAACATCGAGCCCTTGCCCGGCCACGACCGCACGTGAATCCGGTGCCCGAGAATCCCGGCGATTTTCTCGACAATCGCCAGGCCCAAGCCCAATCCGCGATCCTGATCCGGGCGCTGCACATCGCCACGTTTGAACTCCTGGAAAATCTCTTCCAGACGGTTTTCGGCAATGCCCATGCCGCTGTCCCACACTTCGATGGACAAGCGTTGATGATGGCGCCGGCAACCGAGCACCACGCGACCACTGTAGGTATAGCGAATCGCATTGCTCAGCAGGTTCCGCAGAATTCGCGCCAGCAACTGAATATCGCTGCGTACCAGCGCTGAACAGGGGATGAAATGCAGTTCCAGTCCTTCACTGCGCGCCACCTGGGTGTACTCGGCGGCGAGGTTTTCCAGCAGCTCGCTCAACGCGAACGGAGCAATATCGGCCTTGATCACCCCGGCATCGAGCTTAGAAATATCCACCAACGTACCCAGCAGGTTTTCCACGTCTTCCAGGGAGTTGCTGACATTGCGCACCAGAACTTCGTTGGCCACCGGCTCCCGGCGTTCCAGCAAGGCGCTGGTAAACAGCCGCGCGGCGTTGAGCGGTTGCAGCAGGTCGTGGCTGACGGCGGCGAGAAACTTGGTCTTCGACAGGTTGGCCTGCTCGGCTTCGAGCTTAGCTTCGCGCAGGCGTGATTCCGCTCGACGACGCTCGTCGATCTCGCGCAGCAACTGGTCGTTGAGGGTGGTCAGTTCCGCCGTACGCTCACGAACCCGCAGTTCCAGATTCTGATAAGCCTGGTGCAGCGCCTCGGCAGTGCGGCGGCGCTCGGTGATATCGCGGATCAACACGAAAATCCCCACCACTTCCCCGGTGGCCAGCCGATTGGGCACGTAAGAGCGCAGCATGTAGCGTTCCTGATTGTTGATGTTGGTTTCGGCAAACTCGAACGTCACGCTCTCACCGGCCAACGCCCGGGCAACGTAAGCTTCCAGGCGCTGGTAATGCTGCTCGCTGTGTACTTCGAGCAGGCTCTGCCCGAGCATCACGCCCCGAGGCCAGCAGTACCATTCTTCGTAGACCTTGTTGGTGAACTCGTAGACCAGATCGGCATTAAGGTAGGCGATCAGCGCCGGTACATGGTCGGTGATCAGGCGAATCCAGCGCTCGCTTTCACTCAGTGCTTCGGCGTGCTGGTAGCGCTCGGTAATATCGGTGAACGTATTGACGAAGCCGCCGGTGGGCAGCGGATGGGTGCGAATTTCCAGCACCCGGCCATCGTCGAGGCGCTGTTCGCATTCCTGCACATGCCGCCCGTTGCCATCACGACTGGCAGGGGTCAGCAGGTTCAATTCGCTGTCGGCGATGACTTCGGCGAATGGCCGGTGGGCCGCCACTGGCGCCAAACCGCTGAGTTCGAGAAAACGCCGGTTCCACAATTCCAATATGCCCTCGGCGTTGACCATCGCCACGCCTTGAGACAGGTTGTCGACGGCCCGTTGCAATAAATGTGATTTCTGCGCCAACGCTTGCTCGCGGCGCACGGTTTCGCTGAGTTTGACGTCGGTAATGTCAGTGAAAAGGATCACCCGCCCGCCTTCCTGAGTCGGCCGCTCACTCACTTGCAACCAGCGACCGTTTTGCAAGCGAAACAACAGGTTTTCGTCAGCCTGTCCGCGCGGCTCCTCGGTGAAAACGCCGGTGGACATCATCAGCCGCTTGACCTCGGCCAGGCGCATGCCGGCGTTGATCCGCACCCGGCTATTACCCCAAAATGCCTTGAAACGGCTGTTGAACAACACAATTCGCTGCTCCGCGTCGAACAACACAAAAGCGTCGGAAATGCTCTCGATGGCATCGATCAAATGTTGATGGGCCGTTTCTGCGCGCAGGCGTGCTTCGCTGAGCAAATGGTTGCCTGACTTGAGTTCGGCCATCGCCTGGTTCAAGGCATCGGTACGCTCGCGGACCTGCTCGGCCAGCACCACAGAATGCTGGAACGCCGCGTACGGGTCGTTGCCACGGGTGATACCGGACTCGATCCGTTCGATCAACGCGCCATTGATGCACTGCAATTTGTGATTTTCATGCCGCAGGCTGGCGACTTGCGCCTGAAGCTCAGTGATTTCCAGGGGACCGGCCTCGGGCAATGGCAACCCCGGTGAAGGTCTGGTTGATGTGCATGCCATTGAACTGTTCTCCGTAGGTGTTGAAACCCATCACCCGCTGGTCGCGCAAAAACCTTCCGATCTGCTCCAGACTGTCGCCGTCTTCCAGCTCCAGACGCCTGAGAAAACAGTCGCAGCCGATCGTCAGCAATAGATCCCCGAGGCGCTCCTTCAATCCGTCGAACAAGGTTTGCAGATTGGGTAGCATCAGGCCTGGCGTCATGACCGTGAGGACGATGCCGTTCTCTACCGCGCAGTAAAAGCTCAAGCTCAGGTCCGGATGAACCTGCTGGATAGCCCGCACGTAATACTGATCGTTGATCCGCACGGCCAGCGGGTGTGCGGCGAAAACCCGATGATCAAGCTCGGCCACGGGCACGCCGATGTGCCGGGCGTACTCCTCGGCGGCGGGTTCGGCGTTGAGTTCAAAAACCCGGCGCGAGGCGCTGTCAGCCGCGGTGACCACCAGTTTTTCCGATCTTGGGAGGATGTGGTGGGTGGTGAATACTTCGAAATCCAGCCAAGTGTTGACCAGCACCACCACGGCTGCGCCGCTATGGAATTCACCGCCGAAATAGACGTGGGTATCGGTCAGGTAGTTATCGTCGCCAGCCGAGCCGCCGAAATGCGGAATGTCACCCAACGCCGCGCTCAACGCCGCGAGGACCATTTCCTCACGGCTGGATAAACCATCGAGTAGCGTCAGCGCAAAGCTGTTGCCCTTGATGGGCGCCAACGTGTTGCTGCGACAGCCACTGACCAGGCGCTCGACCAATTGCTGGGCGTCGATCAGGCTGAAGCGCTCCATCTCAGAGATCAGTTCGGCATCAATGGAAAAATGCCGATGGTCGAAACCCACCGCCGTCACGCAGTTGCGACCGTAACCTAACGGGGTGATTTCCCCGGCGCTGGTACAACCCACCAGTCGAATCCCGCCGAAACTCTGCTGCAAGGCCTGGCCCAGCGCCTGTAAGTCGTACTCAGCCGAACAGAAAAACAACACGAAGCCCAAATGCGGATGCAATAACTGCCGCGCCAGCTCCTGAGCCACCTGTTGGGCATCGGTCGCCTGGGACATCGCACTGACGACACCTTCGCTCTGAACCTGCTGCATCGTCGCCTCCCGCAGGTGCGCATGTATGAGGCACGAGTGTACGAAGGCTGTGGGCGGCGACGTATGCTACTTGGGTAGCGGTCCGACGGTTCGATGGGATGAGAGTCAGCCGGTAACGGTCGCTGCCTTGGCAATGTCGGCCGCGCTGTCGAGTTGTTCGACGCCCCAGCACGTCGCGATGAGCTTGTGCGCCTGCTCGTCCGGCAGAATGCCTTTGGCCAGGTCGAGAAACTTCGCCTCCAACTGTTGATCGGTCATCGGCACCTCAAGGCTGCCGATGGCATGCTCAATAAACTTGTGAAGTGTGCGTCCGTCTTTCAAGGTGATAGTCATGTCGACCTGCTCTGGCTTGATGGCCGGGTCGATCGTGGCGGTCACCTTGTCACGCAAAGCAATAACCGTCGGATCAAGCACAGCACTGTCGCTGTATTGGCGTTCCCCGGCCGCCCCCTGGATGATGGCGACCGCCACCGAGTGGTAGATACTGAACTTGCCCTCAAGGCCTATCTTCGGCGTTTTTTTACCGGTCAACTCCAGCACAAGAGGATGCACTTTGAGATCGATTCGAGCGATCTGGTCTGCGGTCAGCGAGTTTTCATTTCGCAACTGGATAGCAGCGTCGATGGCGGGATGAATCACGATGCCGCAGGCAAACGGCTTGTAGGTGTTGAGCGCTGATTCATAGCGGCTGCCCAGGCCGTCGGTGATTTCGGAAAAGTCCTGCTTGGTGCTGATGGTATGCGCCCAGCCACGCTTGGCTTCAATCATCGCGTCTGAACTGGTGAAATCCTTGGCAGCCAACAAGGCTGCGAACAAACCATTGCTGGCGGCCCGCCCTGGGTTGAAGCTTTTATTCATCGAGCCGAAGGATTCACGCAGCCCCACCGGCTGTGATGCCGCCAACCCCAGTGCCCAGACCATCTGCTGTTCAGTCAGACCCAGCAGTTTGCCGGCCGCCGCGGCTGCGCCGAATACGCCAGCAGTACCGGTGATGTGCCAACCCACATCGTAGTGATTGGGATAGACCGAATTGCCGATACGACACTCTGTTTCGACCCCAAGGATCAGCGCATTAAGGAATTCCTTGCCGGTCACCGGGTGATATTCCGAAAGCGCCAGAATCGCCGACACCACCGGACCGGCGGGATGAATGATGGTCTTGAGGTGGGTGTCGTCGAAATCGAAAATATGGCTGGCGACGCCATTCAAGAACGCCGCATTCATGACGTCGAAGCGTTCCGATCGGCCCAGCAGGCTCGACTGCGGGGGCCCGGAAAATGGGGTCAAGGCCGCGATGGCGCGGGTGAGGGTTTCATGGTGTGATCCGCCAACGGCTACGCCCACCCAGTTGAGCAAGGTCCGTGTACCTTCCTTGCGAACATTGGCAGGAAGATCCTCGTAACGCGCTTGCACGATGTAGCGCGCAAGGGTGCGAGTAACGCCCTGACCATCAGCACCCGGTTTGGCGACCGGACTTGTGGGTTCCTGCTTCGGTGTCTCAGCTGCAAACGTTAGACCTGGCGTGGCCGCGGCGATTGAGGCAAGGGCCCCAACCTTCAAAAGACTGCGGCGATTGAAAGAGTTCATGCGTGTGTTCCTTTCTTATGGTTGTCTGACGGCACGTGTTGGCTGTGCACTGAACGATCATGAAGGAGCTGGATCAGTATGTTAATTGCAAGAATCGGATGGACTTATGCGCGGTGAACATAAAATAGAGATGAGTGACCTGCGCTCGTTCGTGACCGTGGCCGAGCGTGGCAGCTTCAGCGCCGCCGCACTCGACCTGCACCTATCGCAGCCTGCTCTCTCCCGCCGCATCGCCAAGCTGGAGAGTTCCCTGGGCGTGCGCTTGATCGAACGCACCACGCGGCGGGTCGACCTGACTGCCGTCGGGCGTGATTTCGCCCGTAAAGCGCGAGAGGTACTGAACACTTTCGAGTCTTCACTCCTGGGGATCAATGAGGGGACCAGCCATCTTTATGGCGAAGTGACCGTCGCCTGCGTGCCCTCTGCGGTCATCCATTTCCTGCCCGACGTGCTTAAGGAGTATCGCCGCACCTACCCTAGAATTCTGGTGCGGGTGATGGATGAGGGCGCGAGCCATACGCTTTCAAGCGTCGCGCGAAGTGAGGCGGACTTCGGAATCAATTATATCGGGGCGCAGGAAATCAACATTGAGTTCGAGCCAATGTTCAAAGAGCGCTTTGTGCTTGCCTGCCGTCATGATCATCCGCTGGCCGCACAGCCTTCGGTGACCTGGGCAGAGATCCAGAAATACGATTACATCGCTGTCGCCAAAGCCAGTGGTAACCGCTTTCTTCTCGATTTGGCACTGGCGGACGTACCCACATTGCCGCACCCCATCTGCGAAGCGAGGCATGTGCGGACCGTGGTCGACATGGTGGAGGCAGGACTAGGTATCGCCGCTGTACCACTCTTGGCAATGCCCCGGCCAAGCGCGCACTCCACGTTGCGTAGCATTCCGCTGGAAGCGCCGCAGGTTTCCCGTACTCTGGGTCTGATTCGTCGCCGGGGACGAGTGCTGTCTCATGCTGCCGAACAGTTGTACGGGATGATCAAGGAGTGGTCGGTGCCGTCAACTACCTGAGATCAACTAAAGCGACGACCAGCGTAGAACGATCCATTTATTCAGGACCCACACCATGACCATTACCCCGCCTCTGACCATCGCTGTATTACTAGGCTCCGTGCGTACAGATCGCCAAGGTATCAAAGCCGCTCGCTTGCTCCTGGCAGCGCTTGAAAAGCGTGGACACGAGGCGGTGCTCGTCGATCCGACGGTAACTCGCCTGCCTCTGCTGGACCGCATGTATAAGGAATACCCAAAAGGGTCGGCGCCGGCCGAGCTGGAGCAACTTGCCACCCTTTACCGCCGCTCCGATGGTTTTCTGTTGGTGAGCGCGGAATACAACCACGGCGTTCCGCCTGCGTTGAAAAATCTGCTCGACCACTTTCTGGAGGAGTACATGTGGCGCCCTTCCGCGATCACCTGTTATTCCGCAGGACAGTTCGGCGGCGTGCGCGCCGCGATGCAGCTACGCATGATCCTCGGAGAGTTGGGCATGCCGAGTATTCCCAGCCTGTTTTCCATCCCTCACATCGGCGATGCCTTGGCTGATGATGGGCAGCCCAAAGAAGAACGTACAACCAAACAGATGAACAGATTTCTCGACGAATTTGAATGGTATGCCCAGGCTTTACGACATCAACGAGCGAATGGCACGCCTTATTGAAGGCGCGCGGCGTAGCGGTTTGACCTGCGTTCCGTTTAATTTCGTCCAGCACCGGGCGGCTGATGGAACTGGGCGCCCGATCGCGGGCAAGCGCGCTCCTACAGTTGCCCTGTGTTTGTTGCGCGACAGCGCGGCGTCGAAGACGTGGCGGCGCAACCTCCTACAGATACCATTGCAGCTCCTCAATTCCCTGTAAGAGCAGTGTCGGGCGTACTGGCGATCAACTCAGAAGCCGACAGTCGCCGACAACAGATAGGTTCTGGGTGTTGAGAGGGTCAATCCTGGCTCGCTGTCATCGGAGGCCCCCGCCGAACTCCAGTAGCGTTTGTTCAGCACGTTTTCGACATTGGCGCGAAGCGTGACCGCCTTGTCGTCGAACTTGAACGCGTAACGCGCGCCAACATCGAAGCTTTCCCAGGCGTCGATTTCCTTGCTGTTGGCCTGGTCCAGATACTGCGAACTGGAATAGGTACCGCGCCCGGTCAGGGTCAGTCCTTGCACGGTCGGCACATCCCATTCGGCCCCCAGGTTGACGTTGTACTCAGGCGTTGCAGGTGCCCGATTGCCATCGTAAGTACCGCTGACGGTGTTGCTCAATTCGCTGTCGATGTACATGCCCCCCCCGAGCAGGCGGAACCCCTTGAGCGGTTCGCCGAACACACTTAATTCAACCCCATCATTGCGACGCTTGCCGTTGAGGCCAAAAACTCGCGATGTAGCGTTGGTCTCATAGGCCGGCTGTTTGATCCGGAATACGCTCGCGGTAAGGGCAAATGATCCCAAGTCATACTTGGCTCCGACCTCAACCTGCCGGCTGATGAAAGGCGGAAAAATCTCGTCCTCGTTTACCGAAGTTGACGGGGCGATTTTGCCCTGGCTCAAGCCTTCCATATAGTTGGCATACAGCGACAGCTGATCAGTCACCTTCAACAGGAGGCCGCCGGAAGGGGAGATTTTTTCCTCATCATAAGCCGTGTCGCCTTTGACACCGTCGGTCCAGTCGTCAACTTTCACACGCTGCCAGCGGGCGCCAAGGGTAAACAGCAGCCTGTCATCAAAGAAACCCAGCGTGTCGGACAATGCCACCCCGCTAAAGTGATTCTCGGTATAGACCTTGGAATCCAATCGCGTAGGGGTGCTTGGCGTCGGCGTTTGCACCGGGTCGAACAGGTTGCTGGGTGACGCGGCGTAGCGAGCGCCGCCATTTTCGAAGTCCATGTAGAAGTAGTTGGCGGCCAGATTGACTTCATGGCTCACCGGGCCGGTATGGAACCAGTTGCGCACGCCGGCCGCGGCCGTCCTGACGTTTTCGTCACGGGTAAAGTCGCGCGGTTGAACGCTGAAATCACCCACGGTGTTAGTGATCGCAACGGCATGACGGAGGAAGTCATGATTGCTTTTGCGTGCCCCCACGCCGCCGTACACCATGACTGAATCGCTGAGGTCATATTCGCCATTCACCGCACCAAAAGTATCGTTTGTGCGCGCCTTGCTCCAGGCTTGCGCGTAGTTTCGACGGATATCGTTCGGGTTCGGGACCTTCGCGTTGGCGCCTATCTGCACCCGTTCCTGCGGTGCGTCGGTATCGCGTTCGGTGTGGCCGATATCGGTCGACAGCCTTAGCCGATCACCGCGAAAATCAAGGCCCAATACAGCCATCTCGCGGTCAACACTCTGGTGATCCCATTCGGTGTCGCCGGACTCCTTGACGCCGTTAAACCGAATACCAAACTTGCCTTCGTCGCCGAATCTGCGGCCGATATCCACCGCACCGCCGACTTGGTTATTGGAGGCATAGCTGCTGGTGAATTCAGTGATGGGTTTGTCAGTGGCGCGCTTTGGCACCACGTTGATGCCGCCGCCGACGCTGCCCCGCGGCGATATGCCGTTGATGAGCTGGCTCGGCCCTTTAAGAATATCCACACGCTCGGCCATTTCCATGTCGATCGTGTAGGTCGGCAAAATACCGTAAAGACCGTTGTACGAAACGTCGCTGTTGAACAGGCTGAAGCCTCGGATAGTGAACTGCTCATAGCGCCCACCCGCCGGGTTGGTTGCGCGAACCGAAGGGTCGCTAGCGATCAAGTCACCCAACGTACGCGCCTGCTGGTTTTTGACTGTTTCGCTGGTGTAGGTGGTCATGCTGAACGGCGTTTCCATAAAGTCCCGCGAGCCCAGCATGCCTTGCGAACCACGGCGCGCGACCTGGCCACCGGCATACGCCTGCCCGTCCGTAGAGTCGCTGGCACCGATAATCGAGGTGGGGGCCAGTTGCAGACTGCTGCCCTCCTGGACCGGGGTCAGGGTGTAGGCATGCTCGCCCACCGGCAACAGCTGCAGGCCGGTACCTTGCAGCAAGCGCGCGAAGCCCTCCTCAACGGCGTACTCACCGGACAGCCCTGCACTGTTGCGCCCGCTCACGAGCGCCGGGTCCACCGACAGATTGACCCCGGCAAGGCCGGCAAAGCGCGTCAGCGCCGCGCCCAGACCACCGGCCGGGACCTCGTAACTGCGTCGGCCCGTGGTGTCGGCCCAACTGGCCGAAATGAACAACGGACTGGAACTCAGGGTTAGCAAAAGACCTAACTGCAACAACGGGCGCAAACGATAAGGCAATACTGCAGACATGTGGGGAAGCTCTCGTATTTTGTTCACTTACCTGGAATGACCGGCGAGGCGAAAAAAAGGGACAGGCTTCACGCAGTATTTTTTCGAAGAGCAGTTTTTCGAGAGGTCAACGTGACCCAATAGCGGGTACGCAACTGCAGTTCCACCGGCAAGGTGGCTACCAGCAGAGAGAGTACGCGGTCAGTGTCGTCGAGCTGAAAACTGCCGGTGACGCGCAGGGCTTCAAGTTCCGGCTCCCAGCGCAGCAAGCCGGAACGGTAACGACTGAGCTCACGCAGGAAGTCGCCCAAGGGCTGATTCTGTGCCATGAGCACCCCGTCGCGCCAACCAGGCAACAACCTGTCGAAGGTGCTGATTGGCCCGGCCCCCACCCGTCGTAAGCTGACCTGCTGGCCAGAATGTAAAGCCAGGCCGGCCCCCTGTAAGGGTTGCAGTTGTACCGTGCCGCTGACCACCGACACTTGGCAGTCATTTGCCGTGAGGCGTACGCAGACTTCGCTTCGGCTGACGATAATGCGACCGTAAGGCCCCTCAATGGTCAGCGGTACGTTGCCAGGCACCTTAAGCGCCATTTCACCGCGCACCAATGTTATGCGTCGCTGGCCCAAGTCCACATTGACGGCACTGGCGGTATTGAGTTGCAGCGTGCTGCCATCGGCCAGCGGCAAGCGCTTGTGTTCGCCCGTGGAGGTTTGCAGGTCAGCCCGCCAGACATCCAGCGGCAATTGTCGCCCCAGCAACCAGGCGGCCGGAACCAGCGCGGCAACGCCCAGTGCGCGTTTAAGGAATTCACGCCGAGCTTCGTCGGGTCGATCCAGCGTAGCCATCGCCAGGCTCGAAGGCAGACCGCAAAAGCGCTGGCGCAATTGTTGAGCCTTCTGCCAGGCGCGCTCGTGGCTGCTGCAGCTATCGCGCCAGTGCTTCAGCTTGAGGTGGTCATCCTCTTTGGCACCGCCGGATTCCAGCAGGGCCAACCAATGTGCCGCCCTGCGCGCGACCTCGCGGTCCTCGTTGGAAATCACCAGTCCACCAGCAGGCAATGCTCGTAGGCCTGCGCCATGTAGCGTTTGACGGTGCGTTCCGACACGTGCAGGCGTTCGGCGATATCGCGGTAGCCCATACCTTCGAGCTGGCTCAAGAGAAACGCACGACGCACAAGCGTCGGCAGGCCGTCGAGGAGTTCGTCCAGGGCTTGCAGGGTTTCGAGCAGCAGCCAGCGCTGTTCGGGTGACGGCACGCTGTCTTCGGGCAACTGCGCCAAGGCCTCCAGATACGCCTGCTCCAGGCTGCGCCGGGTGTAGAAGTTGCTCAACAGGCGTTTACCCACCGTCAGCAGGTAAGCCCGCGGTTCTCGCATATCGGCGATTTGTTGCGAGCTGGACAGCACGCGCAAGAAGGTGTCCTGACTCAGGTCGGCCGCATCCCAAGCATTGCCCATGCGCCGCCGCAACCAGCTTTCCAGCCAGCTGTGATGGTCGCGGTACAGGCCATGGAAGGTGTGCTCAGTGGGCGTCGCTGCTTCAGTCATGTCGGGGGCCGTGGGCTAAGGACGCCTCAAATGAGACTGATTCTAATTAGTGTTAGTAATGTCAGCAAGCGCTGTATGTCGAGTGGATGCCTGCATGCTCGTCAACGGAGACGTCGGCAGCGTAGCGTCGCGCCGGTAGGCCTATGGATAGGCCACACCATGGCGATGGGGCTGGTCATCGCCGGGTGGAGGCAAGTACAGAACCCTGTTGATCCTTGGAGAATAAGCTTAGGTACACTGAGTTCTCATTCTTGAGCGTGGCGTGGAGCTTTGCATGAAAGTTGGCGTGATTTCCGATACCCATGGCCTGCTCCGCGCCGAAGCCCTTGCTGCCTTGGAGGGTTGCGAACGGATCATTCACGCGGGTGACATTGGCGCCCGCGAAATCCTCGATCAACTGGC
>NZ_JAMFRV010000538.1 GCF_026224925.1 Pseudomonas sp.
AGTGCCATCAAGGTGGGCATGATGCGTAATATCAGTCTATTGAGCAATATATTGCTCAATAGACTGATATTACGCATCATGCCCACCTTGATGGCACTCCCAAATGACCGTGGACGATCAACCGCAATGAACGACCAACCCCGCAGCCTCGCCTCGCTACTGTTCCCGGTGGGCATACTCCTTATTGCCATGGCATCAATTCAGACGGGGGCATCGCTGGCCAAGAATTTGTTCCCATTGGTTGGAGCCCAAGGCACCACCACATTAAGGCTGACATTCGCCAGTGTGATGCTGATATTGATCCTGCGACCCTGGCGGGCTCGATTGACCGCCAAATCGCTACGCACCGTCGTCATTTACGGAATCTCCCTAGGGGGAATGAATTTCCTCTTCTATATGTCCTTGAGGACGGTACCACTCGGAATTGCCGTCGCACTGGAGTTTATCGGGCCACTGACCGTGGTACTGATCTCTGCACGTAAAGCTGTCGACTTTATCTGGATCGCCTTGGCAACCCTCGGCTTGCTGCTGCTTATACCGATGGGCGCGGGCAGCGCCAATATTGACCTTATAGGCATAGGCTACGCGTTGAGTGCGGGGGTTTGCTGGGGACTCTATATATTGTTCGGCCAAAAGGCCGGTGCAGACAATGGTATCCAGACGGCAGCGCTAGGCGTGTTAATAGCGGCACTGTTCATGGCCCCCATCGGAATCGTCCACGCTGGATCAGCCCTACTAAACCCAGCGCTGATTCCTACGGCACTGGGCGTAGCTATCTTATCTACCGCCCTGCCCTATAGCTTGGAGATGATGGCGCTGACACGATTACCTGCCCGTACGTTCGGAACATTGGCGAGTATCGAACCAGCTTTTGGCGCGTTGTCGGGGCTGATCTTCCTACATGAAAGTCTGACATTGACCCAATGGTTCGCCATTGCCTCAATCATCCTTGCCTCAGTAGGAGCAACGCTGACCACGCACTCAAAATCACCGACGCCGGTGCCGGTCGACTAAACCAGTTTTGGATAGTTATTAAGATGGCGCTAGCATTTGTAACCCGGTTGGGCCATGTTTAGCCCCGCAATAGGGACCATCTTTGGAGCGTCAATGACCTGGACGTCATAGCGGCACCCTGTTTACCGCCGAATTCAAGCTGGGCACTGGCATTAATCAGTTCGCCAGGTTAGGGACAGTAATGAAATACATTTTGATCATCTTGGCGTCACTGACCCTCATCAGTTGTGCGGCGACAACCAAGCACATTAAACACAGCAAGCGTGGAATACATATCAATTGCTCAGGGCTCACCTCTTCCTGGGACAAGTGTTATGAAATGGCCGCCACCACGTGCGACTCCAACGGCTACCGAATTATTGCCAAATCCGGCGACGCGGTAGAAGATCCGGGTGACTATCCTTTTGGCCTCAATCCGGCAGGATTTACCAGCCGCAGCTTGATTGTCCTCTGTAAATAACCCACGCCATCCCTCGATGGCGCCAACCTTGGCGCACCCGCGACCAATCTGACTTGCTTGTTATTTGAATCCGATGACATGGCGCACGCGCTAAAAACAACAACGCCGCAGGCCTGAACCTGCGACGTGGCGCTTACGCTCAGATGGCAGCAGTGCGCGAACGCAACCACTCTAACCCAGGCCCCTCTAACAGTGGGCTCAAGCGTTGATCAACCTCGGCGTGATAACTGTTTAGCCAGTCACGCTCCTCTTGCGCCAACAAGGATACTTCCAGACAGCGCGTATCGATCGGGCACAGGGTCAAGGTTTCGAATTTGAGGAACTCCCCGAACTCGGTTTTCCCTGCTTCGCGATTCAAGACCAGGTTCTCTATGCGCACCCCCCAACGCCCCGGCCGGTAGGTACCCGGTTCAATCGAGGTAATCATCCCCGGCTGCATGGCCGTGTGAGGTGCTGGCGGAACTTGATAGGCAATGACCTGCGGACTTTCATGGACGTTAAGGAAGTAACCTACGCCGTGCCCGGTCCCGTGTCCGTAATCCACACCTTCAGCCCAGATCGGCGCTCGGGCAATAGAGTCGAGCAACGGCGATGCGATGCCCCGTGGAAAATGAGCCAGCGACAATGCAATTACGCCCTTGAGAACGCGGGTGCAATCTCGTTTTTGCTCAGCGGTGGGCGTTCCGATCGGCACCATTCGGGTGATATCGGTTGTACCGCCCAGGTATTGGCCACCCGAGTCGATCAATAACAGGCCGTCGCCTTCGATTTGCGCGTGCTCTTGTTCAGTGGCCCGATAATGCGGCATGGCGCCATTACCGTTAAAACCGGCGATGGTCGCGAAGCTTGCCGAAACATAACCAGGACGACGAGCGCGTGCCTGACCTAGATGAAAGTCGATAGACAGTTCACTGACGGGCTCATTGCCCAAGGCCGACTCCAGCCACGCAAAAAACTCACAGAGCGCAGCACCGTCTTGCTCCATCGCTTGGCGAATATGCTGTGCATCGGTTTCGCTTTTCTGTGATTTGAACAACGTCGTCGGGTTTAGCCCTTCGACCAATGTAACTTCAGCGCTGAGGTGGTCAAGCAAGCCACAGGTCACGCGCGCAGGGTCAATCAGCAGCCGAGCTTCAGGCGGAACTTCACGCAGGGCCGAGGCAACCTTGGTGTATTCAACCAATGTGATGCCCTCGCCTTCCAGTGTCTGGCGCAGCTCGGCGTCCATTTTCACAGAATCGACAAACAGACTGATCCCCTGTGGACCAATCAAAGCGAAAGAGACAAACACCGGGTTGTAGGAAACATCAGCGCCGCGCAGGTTAAATAGCCAGGCGATGTCATCCAGCGTTGCAATGAAGTGCCAATCTGCACCGCGCTCTAGCAACACCTTGCGCACTTTAGCCAGCTTCTCGGCTCGGCTGACGCTCGCCTGAGGAGGCAAGTGCTGGTAGATGGCATTGGTCGGCAAGGCTGGCCGATCCAGCCAAACCTCGGTTAACAGATCGAAATCGGTGCGCAAGCTGGCGCCCTGATCGTATAACTTGGCGGCCAACGTACGGGCCGAGGCAACGGCCAATACCGCCCCATCTACTGCGACAACACCCTGAGGCTTGGCGTTTTCTGCTAACCAGTCCAGAGCGGTCGGCCGGCCCGGCTGCAACTTCACCAGCTCAATGCCGGTACCCGCCAATTCTTTAGCCGCCTGCTCCCAGTAACGGCTATCCGCCCATAAGCCAGCAAAATCGGCAGTCACGATCAATGTCCCGACCGAACCGTGAAAGCCCGAAAGCCATTGCCGACCTTGCCAATAACCTGGCAGGTACTCAGAAAGATGCGGGTCCGCCGACGGCACCAGGTAAGCGTCGATTCGCTCCCGGCTCATCAAGGCACGCACCTGTGCTAAACGTTCCGTGACCACTCCATTGGTTGTTGACTGCGTACTCATTAATTCTCCTACTGAACCGGTAAGTGACGTGTCCCGATTCAGATAATGGAGCAGCGATCAAGGCTGAGCAACTGCCCAGAACGCAGGCTGATTTAATGAAGCCTTGATCAGCTGTGCCGCGCGGTCCACATCCTGCTCAGTGGTGAAGCGACCGAGACTTAAACGGATGGTCTGGCGCGCCGCCTGAGCATCGTGGCCGATCGCCAGCAATACGTGGGATGGAGCATTGTTCGCGGAGTTGCATGCCGAAGTAGACGAAAAAGCCAACGAACCGCTCAATTTCGCTAGATCAAGGTCACCGTTACCGAAGGTCAAACTCAATGTATGTGGCACCTTGCAGGTCTTGCCACCGTTAAAGCGTATACCAGGAACGTCGACCAGTTGCTGCCGCAGACGCTCATGCAAAACACCAATTCGTGCGACCTCATCATCAAACTCATGCGCAGCCAGGCTAAAGGCTGCCCCCATGCCGGCGATCTGGTGCGTGGCCAGTGTGCCCGAGCGCAAACCACTCTCATGCCCACCGCCATGGATTTGCGCTTGTAGACGTTTATCGGCTCGGGGTCCCACATAAAGCGCACCAATGCCTTTGGGGCCGTACACCTTGTGTGCGGAGAACGACATCATGTCCACTGCCAGCAAGGCGAGGTCAATGCTGACCTTACCCGCGCCCTGCGCCGCATCCACGTGAAACAACGCACCGTGTTTACGAACGACGGCGCCGATCGCGGCAATGTCGTTAACGCTGCCGAGCTCATTGTTAACCAACATCAAAGACACCAGAAACGTGTCCTCGCGCAGTGCTGCCTCGACGGATGCCGCCGAAATCAAGCCATCCGAATCCGGCGCCAGATAAGTCACCTGATTATCAGCACCTTGAAGTTGGTGAGCGGTGTCGAGAATCGCCTTGTGTTCAATCTGGCTAGTAATGATGTGCCCGCCCCGCTGCGCTCGCCCCTGAGCAACCCCCTTGAGCGCCAGGTTATTCGATTCGGTTGCACCTGACGTCCACACTATCTGACTAGCTTGCGCACCAACCAAGTCAGCGACCTGCTGGCGCGCCTGCTCTACTGAATGGCGCGCTTGCTGGCCATAGGCATGGGAGCTGGAGGCTGGATTTCCAAAGTTGCCGGAAACACCAAGACACTCAACCATAATCTGAATGACACGCTCGTCCACAGGCGTGGTGGCGGCGTAGTCAAAATAAAGCGGCAATTTCGTCATCGTCAGGGATCTCTAAAGCGCACACCCAGGAACGCCGAGGTGATTACGTGAAGCCGAAGCGTCGAGGAATGATCATGCCCTATTTTTACATAGATCGAAAAATTATTAATTATTATTTATATATTCTATTTTGGAATATAGACGATGATTGGTTCAGCTTTTCGCTCAGCGAGATACCAGGTTCAAAGGACTGAGTCAGAACCAGATACAGTTTGTTGGAAAAACACTCGATTCAATGCTATCCAGCTCTTGACACACTCAATCGAACATCAATTTCTTTTATAAAAACCAACTACACTCGTAAGCGAACAGCCTGCCTAAACACGCAAGTTATTATTGAACTTTTCCCCAATACCCCCTCTATGAAGCGCGTCTAAAAACCGTCGCCGCACCGTGACGGTGCATGTGATGTTTTTTTGACGATCAATTAAATCAATGAGTTATGAATCACGATCTACCGTTTATCAAAAACGTAACAGTTATTTGACGAAATAATTTGACAGGAAGCACGGCGCCGTCGATATATATGTCTGTCAGACGATTCATTGCTACTGCAGCAGCGCCTAAGAGCAATGCGCACGACGCGTCTGGATACATCCCTTGCAGTTCTGCCCTATGACATCAATTAGCGAAAAGGTGTGATTTCAGCGCCTGTGGCAGTCCGTTGATTATTGGAAACTTCGATTTTTACTGAGCATGCTCGGGCGGGCGGTAGCTTGGCCTTTTGTTTGAGCAACGGAGGCATACGTAGGACAGCAGATAGGAACTTTCAGAAGCGGCGTTATTAGCGAAGCGATGGGTGACTGGATCAACAGATTCGGGCGGTAGCGTGGTTAACAAACATGTCTAGCGCCCTATATGTTCCGGTTTTACAGATGTGCCACCTCAATAATGGCACCCGTTCCCAAGCCGCTTCTTTTATCACTTGCCTAAAAGAGCCATGACGCGATGCCTATATCTTTTAGCATTGACGAAAAGCAGGTAGAGCAACTGGCCAATGAGATCGATAGCAACGGCTTTGCCAAGCTGAGCGGTGTGGTCGGTGAAGCCGAACTTGCGCAGCTGCGCGCCTATACCGACCTTCATGCAAGTCAGCATCCCGGCGAATATTTTGCCTACCACGGCGAGCAAGCATTGGCCGGTAGTCTGTTAGCAAGCGTCTGGGCTGACCCGGCTTTCAAGGTGCTACTGGCCCGTTTGTACCAGCAAGCAGCAGGAGAATCGGCACCCAGTGACCGGATTTTCCCAGTGCTGCGCTGCGTTCAGGGAAACCAAGGGCGACGCGAATCCAACAGCTTCCATTTTGATGCCACCCTGGTCACAGCGCTGATCCCTATTTTCATACCGGAACAAGGCGAAGAGCGCGGCGACCTGGTGCTGTTTCCAAACTTACGCACGGTACGTTCGTTCGTCCTGTTTAACGTGATTGAAAAAGCCTTACTGCAAAATCGCTTCAGCAGAAAGTTTATATCCGCGGCGCTTGATAGGGGCTGGTTAACCGCTGACACCCTGAAATTAGAACCCGGCAATATTTACTTTTTTTGGGGTTACCGTTCGTTGCACGCGAACCGCCCGGTCAGTCCAGATTTAAAACGGGCAACCGCGCTCTTTCATTTTGGTGATCCACACACCGGCAGCTTGGCAACCCAGCTGATTCTTAAGTTCAACCAGCGTCGCGCTCGACAGGTCAGCCGAAAAACCGGCAGCCCACCCTCCGAATCTACACCGGGTTAGTCCGGTCGGCTCTCACACTTCGGAACCAGCGCGACTAGACGTTAGACATGGAGACTTTGATGATCAACGTGACCAAAACCTATTTGGGTGACATCAACAAATTCAAAAATTATGTTGATGGTATTTATGCTCGCGGCTGGCTAACCAACCACGGACCGCTGGTCACTGAGCTGGAACAACGGCTCACGGACTATCTAGGCGTAAAACACGTACTGCTCACCAATAACGGGACGCTGGCCCTGCAAGTTGCTTACCGCGCGCTCGGCCTTAGCGGCAGCGCAGTGACCACACCGTTCAGCTTTGTTGCTACCAGCAGCTCGTTGCAGTGGGAAGGTATTCGTCCGATCTTCGCCGACATCGACCGGGCGACCTGGAATATCTCGCCTGAACACATTGAAAGCAGGATCGTTTCCGACACTACGGCAATCGTCGGCACCCACGTATTTGGCAACCCGTGCGCCGTCGAGCAGATCGAGCAGATCGCGCTGAAGCACAAACTAAAAGTAGTGTACGACGGCGCCCACGCGTTTGCGGTTCGTCATGCGGGCAAGTCAGTGCTCAATTGGGGTGACGTCAGCACCTTGAGTTTCCATGCGACCAAGTTGTTTCACACCATCGAAGGTGGCGCGATTATCACCAACGACGATGAACTGGCCCGGAAGGTTTACCTGCTGTGCAACTTCGGTATTGCAGGCGTCGATACCATCGAAGGCATCGGCATCAACGCCAAAATGAATGAGTTTTCGGCAGCGATGGGCCTGTGCATCCTTGACGACATGGAGAACATTCTCGAGAGCCGCGCTGAAATTGCCTATCGATATCAGTCCCAATTGGGCGATCACATGGACTTGCAACAGGCTGAGCCCGATAGCCAGCTTAACCACAGCTACTTTCCGGTAGCTGTCACCGGCGAACAACAATTGCTACGCGTCCGTGCAGCGCTTAATGACAAAGGCATCAACCCACGGCGTTATTTCTACCCCTCTCTGGACACCCTTGAATACCTGCAACCGCAAGCGGCTCAGAGCACCTCTCGGTCCTTGGCCCAGCGCGTGCTTTGCTTGCCGATCTACCCAGGTCTGGCCAGGGAAGACCAAGACAGAGTGATCGAAACGTTAATTACTGAGTGCAGCCAAGGCCGGGTCAGGTATGACGACTCCGCCCTGGCTCAAGTTATCTAACGATCATGGCGAGAAAACTTTCCGTTATTAGAAACACCACCTTGAGCTACGCCGGACAGGCGTATGCGCTGCTGGTGGGCATTCTTATCATGCCTTTTTACCTGGGCCACTTAGGAGCTGAGGCCTATGGCCTGATCGGCTTTTTCTCGGTCATGCAGGCATGGCTGCAATTACTCGATGCAGGCTTGTCGCCCAGCTTGGTCCGCGCAGTAGCGCACCAGCAAGGACTGCCAAACACGGAGCGCAGTGCGGGCCATTTGTTGCGTTCGTTTGAAATCATATTTTTACCGATGGCCGTGATTTGCATAACGGTGATCTACGCCGCAAGCCCGTGGATCGCGCTGCAATGGCTGAATGCACAGACACTGGACAGCGAAACCCTCATTAGCTGCATCGGCATGATGGGTGTGATTATCGTATTGCGCTTATACGCGACGCTTTATAAAAGCGGCATTCAGGGTCTTGAACAACACGCGTGGCTAAACATCGCCAACGTGATTATTGCCACGCTGCGTTATTTCGGCGGATTGTTACTGGTCAGCAGCCTATCGCAAGACCCTAGAGACTTCTTCAAATTCCAAGTCGCGGTTGGCTTGATCGAAGCATTGATTTTTGCCGGTCGGGCCTATCAACAGATGCCTGCCCCGCACCTGTTCAGCGGCTTCAACTGGGCACTGGTCAAGCCAATCATTCCGTTTGCCGCCAGCATGTCGCTGACCACAGTAATGTGGATTGTGCTGACGCAAATGGACAAGGTGCTGCTCTCGGAGATCCTGCTGCTCAAAGAGTACGGCTACTTTTCATTAGTGGCGCTGATTACCACCGGCATCCTGATGCTGGCCAACCCGCTCGCGCAAACCTTGCTGCCGCGCTTGACCGTATTGATGGCCGAGGGTCGGCAAGACGATATGCACGCCTTGTTCCTCTCAGCCAACCGCTTCGTGTGTACCTTACTGTTCCCGTTAGCTGCTGTGATTGGCTTCCATGCCGAACCGCTTATTTTCGCCTGGACCGGTGATCTGACGGCGGCCCACTGGAGCCAGTCAATTTTGCTTTGGTACGCATTGGGCAGCGCAATCATGGCCGCAAGTAGTTTTCAGTTTTACCTGCAATACGCCCACGCGAATTTGACCCTGCACGTCTGGTACAGCGTGGTGTCAGCCATCATCACCGTGCCGGTGATGTTTCTGGCGATCCATTATCAAGGCGCGTATGGCGCTGCGCTGGCCTGGTTTGGTTTACGTCTTCTGTCTTTTGTGATCTGGCCTTCTATTGTCCACAATCGATTGGCCCCGGGGATTCACGGTCAATGGACCCACGACATCGCACGCATCACCTTGATGACCGCCGTCGGTATCGCAGCCAGCGAACCGCTGTTTCGCATGCTTGCTGGTCAAGACCGCCTCTCAACTTTCCTCGGCCTGGCCGTCAGTGGCTTTATCACCCTGACGCTCGTGGCTATGAGCTACAAACCGCTGGCCGCAAAACTTTATTTTTTGTTCAGCAAACCGAGTACATGAGCCATGGATGCCACTGTGCAAAATGCTACCCCTGAAGTGCCACGCGCTAGTTCCGAGCAACCGACAGTGGTGCCGCTACTGAGCATCGTCTGCCCAACCTTCAATCAGGCGGGGTTTATTGCACAGACCCTTGAGAGCTTCCTGGCACAGAAAACCAATTTCCCCATCGAAATTCTGATAAACGACGATGCCTCTACCGACGGTACTACACAGATCGTCGAGCACTACGCCGCCCGTTACCCGAAGCTGATTCGGCCGTTTTATCACAAGGTCAACCAGTACTCGCAAGGCAACTTGTGTACGCCAGGCATTTTTAAAGAAGCACGAGGGAAGTACATCGCGTTTTGCGAAGGCGATGACTATTGGACTGACCCACGCAAATTGCAGATTCAGGTGGATTTTCTCGAGAGCCATCCTGATTACGCGCTGACCTATCACGATGCGATGTCGTTTGATGCTGAAGGCGAACATGGCATTCAGCTAGAGGGCAAACTACGCGCCGATGCGACCTCGGTCCAACTGCAGCGGGCGCGGCCGGTCTCGACGCTCACAACGTGTTTTCGCAACGTCCTGCACGATATGCCACCGGAGCTATGGTTAGCCCCACTCAACGATCTCTGCTGGTGGTCACTGCTCGGTGCGCACGGCCACGGCAAATTTCTCGGTGAAATCAAACCGGCGATGTATCGCCTGCACCCAGGTGGCGTTTTCTCCATGCGCTCGCACAAACGAAAATTGCACATGAGCCTGCAGACCTGCTCCAGCCTTGCAAATTACTACAATCGGATCGGCAATCAGGCCGTCTACGAATATTTCCTGATTCAAGTGTTCTGCTTGTCGATCTCCGCCATTTCGCCGTTGCACAAAGTGCAAGCGCTTCTATTGGTGGCTCGCAACATCAGCGCCAATCTCAGCAAGCGGCTCATGCTGTCGGTTAAAGGTAATGTTCAATAATCTTTTGGTGATTTGCGTCGGCAACATCTGCCGCAGCCCCATGGCTGAAGCCATGTTCCGCGAGCGCCTGATGACGCCCGGCATGCAGGTCTCGTCGGCGGGTATTCACGCACTGCTCGCTTCACCGATGGACCCCCTCGCCCGAGAGGTCTTGAAAATCCATGACATCCCGACCC
>NZ_JAMFRV010000539.1 GCF_026224925.1 Pseudomonas sp.
AGTTCGACAAGCCGAAAATCTTCATGCTGGACGAAGCGCGGCACCACCTGGCCAATGAACTGCCAATGTTACGCGAGCAATATTTTGCGTTTTTGAATGAGCGATTCGATCTGCTTCATTCTGATATACCGCGTGGCTTCCTTCCCGAATGAATTCGGTCCCACAGGGTATCGCCCAGTACCAATGGGAGCACCTGTGGGACCGAATTCATTCGGGAAGGGGTTTGATGCGGTATCTAAGCTACCTGACAGGCGCCAGGCTCGATGTGCTTTGCCCAACGGCCAATCCTGCGCGAACGGCGGCCAAGGCGGCCTGGTAATACGTTTTGCCTTCCGGTGATTCAGCGAAGGTAACGAACTCTTCCAATTCAGGGTCGGACAGGTCGCGATACACGTAGAGCAGCGTGTTGTTCATGTCATTGCCTATCTGCTGCATCAGGCGCTCACGCTGGCCTTTGAGCATGTCCTGCGCCTGACCACCGCCCAGCAGGCCTGGAATCATCTGGCTGAGGCTGTCGGCCGCCACGCCGGCAATGGCGAGGCTGACTTCAGCCCCGGCTTCGCGAGCGGGCAAGGCCATCGCCAAATGGCCAATCAGCAACTGGCGCGTCGCGCTGGCGTCTATAACTGGGAGGCCCTGAGCGTTTTTTGCCAGTTGGTCGGGACGCGTCGCGGTCAGTTCAGCGGTGACAATCTTGCGGCCTAATGGCGACTGAAAAAACGCCAGCGCTGGCATCGGGTCTTGCAAGGCCTGGCGCAAACCCTGTTCGGCACGCTGGTCCATGGCTTGCGGCGCAAAACGCTGATTGCTGTTGTTGACCAAGGCCTGATACACCGCTGGCGGTAAACTATTGCGGTAGCGCTGCTGAGCTGCATCCAGGGCTGTAATAAAATGCGCGCGTTGTTCTGGCCAGCCGGCGACCTTGTACAGCTGGTCGTGGCCGTCTGCCCATGCGGGCAATGTGCAGAACATCAACAACAAAAAAAACAAACGACGCATAAAGACTCCTGTCGGCAGGGCGCTATTCTCAATGCGCTTGCGTGGATTTGTCGAGTTATCACTGTATTAACGCCCCGTTCGCTTGCGGGCTCTGTCGAATTTCAAGGCGTATGGATACTATGCGATCCATGCGAATTCCCCCTGATCACCCGCTGTTGCTACGAATCGTCGACGACTTGGCCGCCAACGGTTGGTCGCAGCAGAACATTTTTTTACCAGAAGCTCTGACCCTTGAGTTGGCCGCAGAGTGCCGCAAGCGTTCGGAACAAGGCGAACTTGCGCCTGCCGCCGTGGGTCGCGGCTTGGCTCAGGAAGTTCGAGAAGGAATTCGTGGCGATCGCATTCAGTGGCTGGAAGCCGGTGAAGTGGATGCCTGTGACCGTTATCTGGAACTGATGGACAGCCTGCGCCAAGCGCTCAACTGCGGGTTGTTTCTGGGCCTGGAAGATTTCGAAAGCCACTTCGCGTTGTATCCGCCGGGGGCGTTTTACCTCAAGCACGTTGACCGCTTTCGTGATGACGATCGTCGAATGGTCTCGACCGTGTTGTACCTGAACCCGTCATGGTTGCCCGAACATGGTGGCCAATTGCGCATGAGCCTCAGAGGCGATGTGGAACATGACGTGCAGCCCATTGGCGGTTGTCTGGTGGTATTTCTGTCCGGCGAAATACCCCATGAGGTGCTACCGTCATCTAGGGAGCGGCTTTCCCTGACTGGCTGGTTTCGGCGCCGTGGCGATGATCCGTTCTGAGTTTTAAATGAACCGACGTCGTTGCTTCAGGTCCGATATTTATCGTTAAACCCCCGGAGAAACCATGAAGACTTTCTTTTCACAAGTAGCTATTGCTGGCCTGTTGCTGAGCGCTTCTGTTTTGGCTTCTGCGGCTGATGTGCCGCGAACCGCTTCGCCTGCCGGTGCCGAGGAATACATTATCTCGCCGAAAGATGGCGCCACCGTGGGCAAGACTTTCAAGATTCAGTTTGGCCTGAAAGGCATGGGCGTCGCGCCAGCTGGCGTTGATGTGCCTAACACCGGTCACCACCATCTGCTGATCGATGTGAAAGACCCGCTGCCGTTGGATGCACCGATTCCAGAGACGGACACCATCAAACACTTCGGTAAAGGCCAGACTGAAACCGAAGTCACCTTGGCGCCCGGCAAACACACCCTTCAGTTGATCATGGGCGACAAGAGCCACATCCCGCTGGATCCATTGGTTGAGTCGAAAAAGATTACCGTTACTGTTAAATAACCGAAAACCTGTGGGACCGAATTCATCCACAGGGATTGCAAATAAGCCTGCACAGTAATATTCGGCGGCACGCATAAAAAAGGAGACCCGAAGGTCTCCTTTTTTTCACGCTGAGAAAACCTAGAACAACACGCGGCTACGAATCGTGCCGTTGATGGTCTGCAGCTTCTCTTGCGCCAGGTCGGAGTAATCGGCGTCGACGTCGATTACCACGTAGCCAACCTTCTCGTTGGTCTGCAAGAACTGACCGGAGATGTTGATACCGTTTTCAGCGAAGACCTTGTTGATCTCGCTCATCACACCCGGAATGTTCTGGTGGATGTGCAGCAAACGGTGCTTGCCAGGGTGAGCAGGCAACGCCACTTCCGGGAAGTTGACCGAAGACACCGACGTACCGTTGTCGCTGTACTTGACCAGTTTTTCCGCCACTTCCAGACCAATGTTGGCCTGAGCTTCAGCAGTCGAGCCGCCGATGTGCGGGGTCAGGATCACGTTGTCGAGGCCACGCAGCGGGCTTTCGAACTCGTCGTCGTTGGAGCGCGGCTCGACCGGGAATACGTCGATGGCGGCACCGATCAGGTGCTTGTCCTTGATCGCGTCAGCCAGGGCGTTGAGCTCGACCACGGTGCCGCGTGCGGC
>NZ_JAMFRV010000540.1 GCF_026224925.1 Pseudomonas sp.
GATCGAGGGGCGATTCCTAAACCGGGTACGCAACCGGGTACAAACTTACCGACTTATCCGTGAAACCCAGTAAATACGAGGCCTTTAGAGCCATACTTCTGGTTTAACGTATTTCGCCAAAGTCTTTTTCGAACCGGCTGCTGAAGCCGGCGAAAAAACCTGACGTTTCAACAAAGCCTCCTTAATTGGGGGCTTTGTTATTTTGATCCCTCGGTAATATCTACCAACGGTACGGTTGCCGTGCCTGCCGCTTGCACAGTACTGGCCGAAGCTTTGCTCTCACGTCGGTTGGCCATCCAGTCGTTTATGCCTGCCGAAAACTCTACAGGAGCTTTCCTGCCAAGGCGTCGGGCCAAGTCCAGAATGGTCTGCTGGCTGAGTGCATCCTCCATCCGTTTTTGTGCAGTCACCATGGTCGCGTGCACCGCACACATACCGTCCAGCGCCCACTCAGGCGGTGAGCCGTCAAACAATACGCATCGACCTCTAATTTCCCGGCATTCGAACGCCGACTTCTGCCCATCGATGGCCAGAGCGATATCCAAGACGGATATCTCGTCCGAAGGCTTGGCCAGCTTGAAACCGCCCCGAATACCCTCCGTAGCAACGACCAGCTTAGCTTTTGCGAGCTTGGTAAATATCTTGGCCAAATAGTCATGTGGCACACCCTGAAGATCAGCAAGGTCGCGAACGCTAGCTTCACGACTGTCGCCAAGCTCATCCACCAGAAAAAGCAGGCAGTGAATACCGTATTCCACTCCTGCGCTGTAAAAAGCCATGTAAATCTCCGACTAAATCATTCCGGCTAAAGCTAACAGGAAGACTTGTATTGCGCAATTTATCGGTGCTGATACGAGAGAATAGAAAAAGCTTGCGATGCTTAACTACGACAATTATAGTCGTAGTTATTGAGGCGACGGAGATTAATCATTTCGCTTCCAGGCTTGGCATCCAAGATCATGAGGATTGCCCGGCCCAAATCATTCGCTTAAACGGGACGACATATGAAACAGAATATTTTGATAATCGGTGCTGGATTTGGCGGTATGTGGAGTGCGCTGAGCGCTATGCGTTTACTGGACAAACATGACCGTCACGATATTGAGGTCACGGTGTTGGCCCCGGAACCGGAGCTTCGTGTACGCCCACGCTTCTATGAGCCAGATGTGCATCTGATGCGCGTGCCCTTGAGTGATCTTTTCCAGGCGACTGGAGTTCGCTTTGTGAAAGGCTTTGTGCAAAAGATCGATGTGGCCGAAAAAACCGTGTCGTACCTGAATGAGCAAGGCGATTCGGCCAACCTTGCCTACAGCGTCTTGGTGCTTGCCGCTGGCAGCCACGTCAACCAACCAGACCTCGCCGGGTTTGAGGCCCACGCATTCAATGTCGATACAATCGACGATGCAAGCCAGCTTGAGGCCCATATCAAGGCCTTGCGCGGACTCCCCGACACGTCAGCTCGTAATACCGTGATTGTCGCCGGCGGTGGTTTTACCGGTATCGAAACGGCGTGTGAGATGCCAGCTCGACTGCGCGACGCTTTAGGCGAAGATGCGGATGTCCGGGTGATTATTGTTGACCGTGGCGCAGACGTCGGCGCATCGCTCGGCAAAGAGATCAGTACGTTCATTGCTGAAGCGACCACTGAACTGGGTGTGCAATGGCAGCTTAACGCTTGCGTTGCTGCGGTGGACGAGGACGGTGTCACGCTCGCAGATGGCCAACGCATCGAAGCGAAAACAGTTATTTGGACCGTAGGCGTTCAGGCAAGCGAACTGACCTCACACATACCCGCCGAACGAGACACACTGGGGCGACTGCACGTTGATCGCAACCTGCGAGTGATAGGCCAAGCAGACGTATTCGCAACGGGCGATACTGCCTACGCGGCAACCGACGACGTGGGCAACCATGCGCTGATGACCTGCCAACACGCGATAGCACTCGGCCGATCTGCTGGCAACAACGCGGCGGCGCAGTTGCTCGGTGTTGCTCCCCTTCCATACAGCCAAGTGAAATACGTGACCTGCCTGGACCTCGGCGCTTGGGGTGCCGTCTTCTCCGAAGGCTGGGACCGCCAAGTCAAGTTCGTGAGAGCGGAAGGCAAGCAGATCAAGACGCAGATCAATACCCAATGGATATACCCGCCAATCGCCGACCGCAGTGTGGCTCTGGCTGCAGCTGACCCATTGATCCCGGTGGTTGCATAACCCCAAGCAAATCTCGGGGCGCGCCCTTGAAGTCACTTCGGTGACTTCAAGGGCTGATCACCGTTGCGCAGGCGCTATCAGAATAGGGTGAGAATGCAGGGCGCTATGTGGCGCATATGGACCTTAAGGTTTAAGGTTCGCCATCCACGCCCAGGCAACGAATGCAGTTGCAGGCTCTTTCTTCTATTCGATATCAGTTTGATCATGCCAGCCCCATCACCGCCTCCACGCAACACTCGCACCGCCCTCATGTCACGCTTTCGCGCGCTTTGGCCAGCACCGCTTGCCATCGATGCGTGGGAAAAGTGGCGCGCCAGTTGTGGCGCAGCCTTGGGCATCCTGCTAGTTGCCGTTGCTGCGGCCTATTGGCTTGAGGGAACGACTGCGGCGGAACACAGCATGCTTGCCTTGGCTCTCGTCGCACCGCTCGGGGCCAGTGCGGTGTTGGTGTTTGCGGTGCCATCCAGCCCTTTGGCTCAACCCTGGTCTGTGCTGGGCGGCAATACATTGTCGGCACTGGTTGGGATTGCCTGCGTCAAGTGGGTGCCCGACGCAACCCTTTGCGCCGCACTTGCGGTGAGTCTGGCCATCGCCGTTATGTTTGCCTTGCGCTGTCTTCACCCGCCAGGTGGGGCCTGCGCACTGTTAGTGGTGATCATGGGCTGCGATCGATTTGAGTTCGCGCTGAGCCCAGTGCTGATTGATTCATTGCTGCTAGTAATCGCGGGTTTGCTCTACAACAACCTGACCAAACGTCCGTGGCCCCATGTCCAGCAATCAGCAGCGCCGCCAAGTGGCAGCCGTTTTAGTACCGCGGATCTGGATGCTGCCCTCGCCCACTACAACCAGGTGCTGGACGTCAGTCGCGATGACCTGCAAGCCTTGCTCGAACAGGCAGAAGCTTCTGCCTATCAGCGAAAAATAGGAGAGTTGCACTGTGCTGACGTGATGAGCCAGAACCCTATTGCAGCCCGTCAGGAAATGCCGCTGCGTGAGGCTTGGGCGTTGATGCGCAAGCACAAGATCAAGGCGTTGCCGGTGATAGACCGACAACGACACCTGCTGGGCATCGTGACAGTGGCTGATTTCATGCAACAGATAGATCTGGACGCCCACGAAGGGGTTGGCTGGCACCTGCGCGCACTGCTTCGCCAAGCCCGCGGAAGTCAGCCAGGCAACATCGTCGGGGAAATAATGACGCGTACTATCCGGGTGGCCAGCAGCGATCGTTTGCTGATCGATCTAGTGCCAGTGTTCTCGGAGAATGGACATCGGCACATACCGATTATTGATGCTCAAAGACACTTGGTTGGCATCATCACCCAGTCAGACCTGATCAAAGCTCTGTATGCGGCGGTGCGTGCCTAGATTAAAAATCTTAATTGCAGGAGCGCGGCGGAGTCTTTTTGCCGCTATCTAACGATCAAGCCCCAGGCTTAGGCCCAAGGCTTGACGTAAATCATGCCGGATTAGAAGTTACGCCCTCCACGCCCCTCTTCAACGGCTCCCCCGCCAACGGCGTATCACGTAACCGCTTGCCGGTGGCATTAGCAATCGCGTTGGCAATCGCGGCAGGCGTTGGCCCTTGGGACGCTTCGCCCACACCGAGGAACGGCATGCCAGGTCGGTCGATCATATGAACGCTGATCGACTTCGGCACCGACGAAAAACGCAGAATAGGGTAAGTGCTCCAATCGAAGCTGGTGATGTTTTGGACATTCCAATGGGTCTGCTCAAACATCGCCCAACTCGCGGCTTGAATAATGCCGCCCTCGACCTGATTACGTGCGCCGTCCGGATTGACCAACTGCCCGCAATCACAGGCCGCAACGACCCGCTCTATCTGCACACTCCCGGTTTTCGGTTCAACGCTCACTTCCATCGCGATGGCGAAGTAAGCCATCAAATTCTTGTACTGCGCGAAGGCAAAGCCGACACCTCGCCCTTGGGGCAGTGTGGCGCCGGGTTGCCAACCAAACTTTTTCGCTGCCAGTTCAATCACGTCCCGCGCACGGGGGTCGTCCAGATGTGCCAAGCGAAACGCCACCGGATCGGCGTTGGCCGCGAGCGCCAGTTCATCGATGAAACTCTCGATGCTGAATACATTGTGATACGCACCCAGCGAACGCATGGCCGAGATCCGAATAGGCATGGTTGGCAGGAAGTGATACTGCACTTGCAGATTGGGAATGGTGTACAGCGGGATGCTATTGCGCTGCCCATCGCCTTCGGGCATCGGGATCGGTTGGGGAGGCGCGGCCTTAAACGGAACCGACAACAGCGTCGCGGGTATAAAGCGACCCGCATTGGCGATGCGGAAGTTGTGGGTGTTGCTCCACACCTGAAACTTCCAGTCGACAATTTTCCCGGCAGCATCCAGCGACGCGACGATGTCGGTAGTCATGGCCGGACCGAACGGCTCGCCCGTGTGCTCTTGCTCGCGCATCCATTGCACGCGAACCGGATGCCCAGGCACGGCCCGCGCAATCAATGCAGCATCAGCAGCCACATCGTCGGCACCGTTATGCCCGTAACAACCAGAGCCTTCGACGTGCAGGCAGCGAATGTTTTGTAGCGGCATCGAAAGCAATTCCGCCAAGCCGGCGCGTAAGGGATAAACGCCTTGGGTATGGGTCCAAACCATCAGCTGATCGCCGTCAAATTGCGCCAGTGCGCAGGACGGCCCAATAGAACCGTGGGTCAAATAAGGTTTGGTATAGCGCGCATGCAGGGTTTTTACCGCGGGTGCCGCTGGGCCATGTTGATCAGCAACGGGTATTTCCTGAATCGGCGAATCCATAAGTAACTGATGGATCGTTGCTTGATCAGGCAGCGGCGGTCCCGGGCTCCAGGTGGCGGCATTGGCCAGAGCGCGCATTGCCAGAATGGCCCGCCACTCGTCATCCGCCACCACGGCCAGGTAGTTGCCATCGCGCAACACTTTGACCACGCCGGGCATCTGCTCAATCAGGCGCTTATCAAGGGTCGCCAAGGTCGCCCCAACCGAAGAGGGTCGCACCACCCGTGCATGAAGCATCCCCGGTAAGCGAAGGTCTTGAACGTAACTTGGGCCGCCCGTCACCTTGCCGGGAATATCCACACGTTGCATCGATTGGCCAATCACCGAAAAGGAGTTCGGATCGTTGAGTGCAGAAACGGCACTGGCCGCCTGGTGCAAATTGACGTTGCCTACCATCTGGCCATAACTGGCGTGGCGACCGTCGGGGCCGGTGATGATGCCGTCCTTCACCTTTAACGTCCCAGGATCGGCCCCCCATTGATTGGCCGCCGCTTGTACCAGCAGACTGCGTACTTGAGCCGCAGCGTTGAAGATCGCCGTGCCGCTATCAGCAATCGAATGACTGCCTGCGGTGTAGCCTTCGTTGGGCGTCTTGGCAGTATCCGCCGTAATCAATACGAGGCTGTGGGTTGCGACGTTTAGTTGTTCGGCCGCGATCTGCATCATGGCTGTGCGAATACCGGTGCCCAGCTCAGCCTTGCCAGTGAAGACGGTTACTTGCCCTTGGGCGTCTATTTTTATCCACGCATCGAGGATCGGCTCGGTCTTCAAACTGCCGGGCAAGCTCGGTGTAGTGGTGGTGAACGTCCCGGCCTCAGTGGTCGACGTCACTGCAAATACCCGGGAACTTGCCAACAATGAAAAGCTGATCAACAGCGAACTCGCCACTAAAAAATGCCGGCGACCGGGGTTGCTCAGCGCATCCTGGGAATCATCTGGCCTCATGACTGTGCCTTCAATTTTACCGCTGCATTGGACTGAGCCACCTCATGCACCGCTGCGAGAATCCGCATGTGGGTACCGCATCGGCACAAGTTGGTTTGCAGATGCTCGCGAATTTGCTCGTCACTGGGCGTTGCGACTTTGTCGAGCAGCGCCTGCGCGCGCATCACCATCCCGGCGATGCAATAACCGCACTGCGCCGCTTGTTGATTGATAAACGCCTGTTGCAACGCACCCGGTTTCTCGACAGTGCCCAATCCCTCTATGGTCCGAACCGGGCGCGTACCCACCGCCGACACCGGCAGCAAGCACGAGAACACTGGCTGACCACCGACGATCACCGTACAAGCGCCACATTGTCCCAGCCCGCAACCAAATTTGGCGCCGTTGAGTTGCAACTGATTGCGCAACACATAGAGCAACGGCGATGACGGATCGACATCAATCGTATGTTGCACACCGTTCACAGTGAGCGTGGTCATGGTGTCGGAGTCTCCTTGCGAACCTTGGCGACGGCCTGGTCATCCAGCGAGGTCCACGGCGCGTGGGGGCTGTATCGCGCACGCAGGTAGTTGGCAAGTTCGGCAATTTGCGTATCAGTCAGGGTGTCGGCAAACGCGGGCATGAAGTGCGCGGCCTCGCTGGCTTGCCAACCGTTTCCGTCGAGCATCATTCGAATTGTATTGTTCGGGCTGTCAGCATTGATCGAGGTACTCTGCGCCAACGATGGCCGGTTGCCTATGGTCGACATTGGCGCGCCAGTTTCGTGGCAAGCAGCGCAAGCACCGGCAAATAGTACCTGCGCGCCAGCTAGCGCAGTTGGAACTACCGGACTGACAGATGGCATCGCGACTGGTGATCCAGGTGTTTGCAGTGACATCAAATAACCAGCCATCGCCTCGACATCTGCAAGCGGTGCATCGGCCAGTTCTCGACTCACTGGACGCATCGGCCCCGCCGCCGCGCTGTGCTCGGAGGCCAGCCCTGTGTGCAGGTAGTCGACCAATTGCGCCTGGGTCCAGGGCACCGGCGCAGCTGACAGCTTGGTCAGCGCTGGCGCATCCCAGCCATCAATCGAACCACCTGCGTAGGCGTGGCCCTTCTTCTCTGCACCCAGGATGCTCAGCGGGGAATGGCAGGCACCGCAATGTCCAAGACCCTCTACCAGATAGCGGCCGCGATTCCACTGGTTGCTTTGCGCTACATCGGCGGCCACTTCACCCAGTTTCAGGAACAGCACATTCCAGCCCGCAATGAGCGGGCGAATGTTTAGCGGGAAGATAATGTGATTGGCTGGCGCCACTGCATGCACTGGCGGGCGGCTCATCAGATAAGCGTAAATGTCAGCGATGTCGGCGTCGCTGGTTCGGGTGAAATGCTGATACGGAAATGCCGGGTACAGTAAATGGCCATCCCGCGAGACACCTCTGCGCATTGCACGCATGAAGGCGTCGGGGGACCAGGTGCCAATGCCCGTCTCGTCATCTGGGGTGATGTTGGTTGAATAGATGGCCCCAAAGGGCGTGTCGAGTTTCAATCCACCGGCAAACAGTTGGCCGCCTGTAACGCTGTGGCACACCGCGCAGTCACCCAGTGCGACCAACTGGGCGCCGTGCTCGATCAGTTTTTGATTGACGTCGAAAACGGGCTTTTGCCGCACCGCAGAGGTCAGCATCGGTATCTCAGGCTCGCTCGCGATCCAAAATCCGGCGCCGACCCCAACGACTACCATCATGGCTGCGATCGCGATCGTTGTTACGTTCATCCGCCCCCCAAGCACCTTCACCATGAAGGCGCTCTGTTTAGGGCTGATGATTAAGCGATCAGTTCAATTGGAATCGCGCGGTATTGTCACTCAATGCACGGCTGCCTTTGCTGAGCATGTCGGCTGCCTGATTGACTGCACGTGCGCCATCCAATAGGCGACCCGCCGCCTGATCAACTTGCTGGATGTTGCCACTGACTTCATCGGCGGTGCTTGCCTGTTCCTCGACGGCGGTGGATATCTGCGCCAAGGTGTCGGTGACGCCCTGTACGGCACTGGCAATTTCCCCCAGCCGCTGACCCAGGCCGGTAACCGCTGCGGCATCATTCACCGCTTGGCCGCACGCAGCATCCATCAACCCTACGGCTTGGCTAACGGTGTTGCGCAAGCTGTCGACCGTTCCGGCGATCTGCGCAGTGGAGGCCTGGGTACGCTGTGAAAGGCTGCGCACTTCGTCGGCAACCACAGCGAAACCCCTGCCCTGCTCGCCCGCTCGCGCCGCTTCGATGGCCGCGTTGAGCGCCAGCAAATTGGTTTGCTCAGCGATGCCCCGAATGGCATCCACCACCGATTGAATCTGCTGCCCTTGCTCACTGACACGTCCCAGTGCTGCGGCCGTATCGGTCAGGCGCTGGTTAAGCTGCTGAATACTTTCCGTGGTTCGAAGGCTGTCACGGCTGCTTTCTTCAGCCACTTGCCGCGTGTGCCGAGCGCTGACGGAAGCCTGCTCACAACTCTTGGCCACGCCTTGAGAGGTCGCCGCCAATTGCGTCGCCGCCGTGGCGATCTGGCTGATTTGTAGCTGTTGGTCTTCAACCTCATTCAGCGTGCGGCTGGATTGCGAATTGAGGGTTTGCACTGCGCCGCTCAACTGCAACGTTTCGTGATCGACACCCAGCAAGCTTGTGCGCAACTGCACCACCGCCAAGTTCAGTGCGGTGCTGATTGCCGCCAGCTCATCGCGCCCTTCGACCGGAACCTGAACGCATAAGTTACCGTCGCGCAACGACTGCGCCAGTGTCGTAATGCCGCTGGCACTGCGCCGAATCGACGCCTGCAGACACACAAACAGATAAAGTGCGGCCAGTAACAAGAAACCGAATATGGCGGCAACCGGAATAAACTGCCGAATGGACTGGTCGTGGTAATAGCCCAGACGATCATCCAACGACACCAAGGACTGATGGCGCAACGCGGCCAGGTCGCTGAGCAAGGCGTCGATGCTGTGATCGAAACCTTCGGTCTTGAGGCTAATACTGCCGCCAAACACCCCTTCATCCAGCACTTTCAATTCACGGTCCAGGGTTTGCTGGCTTTTACGGTATTGGTCAGCCCACGCCTGCATTTCTCGCGGCAGCCTGGCTTCCAACGAAGCACCGGTTTTATTCAACTGGTCACGCGCGTCGGCCAAACGGCTGCGCAGATCACGCATCTGCAAACGGCTCTGCATGGTGAACTGACCAGAGGCAATCGAGGTTTGCCCGACACTGGCCAGCCGACCTATACGCTCGATCAGGTCCGGCGTTTGCTGGGTGGACATTTGCATCAATACATAGGTTTCACGCCACGGATCGATGTTCAGCCCACTGTCCAAGGCGATCTGTTCGCGCAGGTTTTGCAGGGCGGTCAAGGCGGCCGTAAAGCGCTCGTATCCGTCTGGCCACCAGCCCACTGTGCGTAAGGACGCAGAATCCAAACCCGTAGTGGCAGTTTGTAGCGTCTGGTAACGGTTGAGTGTGTCCGCCTGTGCACTGTCTTTGTGCAAATCAGCGCTCAATTGCGTTAGCGCCTGAGCCACAAGAGGGTTCGCAGCATCAAGCGCGTCCTTCGCTTCACGTGCCGCCGGGGTCAGCTCGTGAAGAATATCGGCAGCCTTCCAACGTGCCGCACGGTCACGCTGAGCAGCGAGCAAATCATCCAGCGCATCCAACGCTAATAGCTGTCGAACGCCAGCGCGCTCGCCCGATATCAGCGCCAGCTTGTCGCGATAATCTTGACCAATCATCCATAAACTGCCCACCAGCGGCAGCATGAACAACAGGAAAAGCAGCTGAAACTTTCGAGCAAATCCGAAACGCCCTAGCAGGCGAATCCCCGGGGACAAAAGCGTCAGCATTTGAAACCTCTCATCGGAACACCCTCCATCGCTTGTGGCGCTAGAGGAATGCCCGCTACAAAAACACGGCGGATCGCCATTATATTCGATTTAGAAGCAAGAACTGGACCGCTAATAACAACTGTATGTCGCTTAACTAAGGGGTGAGCGCAATGCCAGCGGATTGACCATTCCCACGGCTATCGCCATTCCTACCAATTGCGGTAAATGCTCGGCCTGCATACGCTTCATTACCCGCGACCGATACAAATCCACCGTTTTTGCGCTTATGCCTAACTGCGCCGCAATCTCGCGAGTCGTATAGCCCTGCACCAACGGCAGCAATACATCACGCTCCCGGGGAGTCAACGTCAGTAGACGCGCTTGCAACGCTGCATGGTCCTGGCCTTCAGAAGCCTTTGAATCAAAACCCTGCAACGCCTGTTGCACGCTGTCGAGCAGCAATTGTTGGTTGTACGGTTTCTCGATGAAGTCATGAGCCCCTGCCTTAAATGCCCGAACAACGATGGGTACGTCGGCATGCCCGCTGACGAAAATTACCGGCAAACGCAGATCACGCATACGCATCTCTTCCTGCACATTCAAGCCGCCCATACCGGGCATGCGCACGTCCAACAGCACGCAGGCGTTGAGATTGGCGTTGCAGGCATCGAGAAACGCGTGGCCATTGGTAAATGGCACCGCCTTAAGGCCTACCGACTCCAGCAACCAGACAGTCGAGTCGAGCATGCCTTGGTCGTCATCGACAACATAGACCACCTGCTCCGCGACGCTCGTCGGGACTGCCGGGTTGTCGCGCTTGCGCGGCAGCGAGTCGGTGATGGCGACGGTGATGATGCA
>NZ_JAMFRV010000541.1 GCF_026224925.1 Pseudomonas sp.
ACGAGTTGATAGTGTCGATGGGGATACCACACAAGCCAGGCCACGAACTGTCAGTTCGCACGACTATTACATCCAGTCATTTCCGTACTGCATATACCGGCCTCTCTGTCATGGCTGATGACAGGAGCGTAACACCGGTGTTGTTAATCGCGGGAATGGAGATGCGCAGTTTGGGTACGCATCAGTCGCAGGGCGACACTTCTCAAATATGCTACAGCCTCACGTTGCGACCAGATATGGACTTTCTCCGCGACGACGACGTTGCATCTTTCAGTGAGCTTATAAGTAATATCTGTTTTAAAACCGCGAGGTTATCTGTGATCCAGCTCCAAGCTGGCGACCGCGCAGATGTTGCATTGGCCTTCCTCGGCGCTGTCGAGACTCACAATGGCTCTTTAGCTGCCTTCGACCTGGTAGACGCCGCGCCCAGTTTGTCAGACCCAGTCCGCAAGGCACTGATCGGGCATCCGCACGTTCACTACCGCAATCTGGACCCCGAAACGGAGCTTGTCGACCAGGGGTTCGATGAGCATTCTTATGATGTCGTTCTAGCCACCACGGTTGGGTCCCTCAACCATGCCACCCATTTGCTAAAGCCAAGCGGCATGCTAGTCCTAATACTCGACGGCAACAATCTCGACAACGATAACGACAGCTTTGATAATGCGCTAGAGAAAGTTAGCACTACTCTCGATGTGCAGCTAACCTTTCAGGATAGGGCTCAAGGAAAGCGTTGTATTGTAGTAGCACGGCCACGACCCGCTTCTCTCGCTAATAGTAAGACAAAGCAAGTTCCGAGTCAGATACGAATTCTTAGCAATTCATTACAGCAGCGATCACCATCTTGGATAGCGTCGCTACAGGCAAAGCTATATGCTAGTGGTGCTTCCGATGTCGTATTAGACAAGTTTAATATAGACTCTACAGCCGCCAACACGAATGCTGGCGACGATAGCCTCTATATCGTGGTGGACGATCATCCAGAACAGCCGATCCTCTCGGATGCGAACCACTTCGCCGCCGTAACTGCATTGTTGAAGCAGGAACCGGCTAGGATTCTCTGGATCGCTCCCAACGACCCTTTGCCGATGCACCAAATCACGGGTGTTGCCCGAACTGCCCATGCCGAGAATGACCAACTGCGCCTCTCCGTGGTCCATGTGGCTTCTGCTCTACTCGCCGGACTCGAACAGAACACGCAAAACGAAAAGCAAGAAAACCTTGCACGATTACTCAACATACTCACCGGTTGTGTGACCCGCCTGGTCGCCGACACCTTTCATCATGAGCGTGAGTACCAAGTACACGTAAACGGTGTCGTCCATGTGCCGCGCCTCCACCGCAGCGAACAGTTGAACCGCGCCATTTGTTCCAGCGATACTGGCCAGTTTCATATTGAACCGCGTCGTTTTATAGACAGTTCGCGGCCGCCGCTCGTTCTCTCTCCAACAACCAATACCCATGGCAATAGCACTGTGGTGTTTATTGAGGATGGAAATGCCTTTGCTTCCCCGTTGCACAAAGATGAAATCGAAGTCGAAACGCACGTTTCTATCGTATCTATCACAGATCCATATTCAAAAGACGCGGCCCCAGGTTTCGGATATTCCGGTACCGTTACGCGGGTTGGCGCGACGGTGACGAGCGTGGCAGTGGGCGACCGTGTTGTCGCAATCAGCCCGCTTATGGGCGCGAGTCGTTTGCGTATCCCCGAGAGCCACGCCGGCCGACCGCCCGCCTCGGTGTCGTCGACGACCGGAGCCGTATTTATCACGAGCACTCTGGCAGCTTGCTATGCGCTCTATAAGCTGGCTCGCCTGCCACCATCCGGCACTGTTTTAATCCACGGTGCCTTCAGCGATCTGGGGCGGGCCGCTATTGCGGCGGCGCGGGGTGTTAACGCTCGTATTATCGCGACGGCTCGGGATGCGCGCGAGGCCCGTTTACTGACAGACCAGCTCGGTATCGGCGCGCAAAATGTTCTGATAACACGGCCTTCTCTCTCCCGGCGCGGCGCATGTGATGTGTTTCGAAGCGGGCAAGTCGATGCTATCCTGCAAATCAGCAACGGTGATGGCGACTCTGTTCCTGCTGAGGCACTGTCCCTTCTCAAGGCGTCCAGATGCCTGGTTGTCATAGGCAGAGACTCCTCGGGGGGCCTTACTGCAGCGCTGCCATTGAATACCACCATCTATCATTACACCCCGACGGGACTTCACCAGGCCAATCCAGAAAGGACGGCCCGGCTGGTAGCGCAGGCTATAGCGACGCTCCATCACCTCCCTACTAACGGAGTCGATCTCCGTGTGCGCGACGTCGCTTACGCTGCCGAAGCGCTCCGGTTGGTCCGCACGCGCGTTACCTCCCGCATAATTCTCCGGGCAGAACCGGATTCGGTGGTGCATGCCGTGGTGCCAGAGGCGTCCGGTGGAGCGTGGGGAGAACAAGAACACGAGAATGCCTCCTACATCGTTGCAGGCGGCCTTGGCGACCTTGGATGGCGCATCATACTCTTACTCGCACATCGTGGAGCTAGACATTTTGTAACGTTGTCACGGCGTGATACGGACCCGGAGGACATCAAAAAGCTGCAGACGCAGCTCGACGCTGTAGCATCTGGATGTCATCTGCATTGTGTTTCGTGCGACATCACCTCTGATGCCAGTCTGAAAGACGCAGTCGCCATGCTTGACCGTGCTGGTGTCCCTCCGGTACGAGGTGTTGTACAATCCGCTTTTCTCATGCATGACCGCACCCTCGACACCATGACTTACGAGGACTTCCTCATCCCGACGCGGGTCAAAGTCCAGGGCACGCTGGCTCTCGAGCGTGCGTTTTCATCGCCACACCTTGCCTTCTTCCTGCTGATGTCCTCCGCCGTCACCGTCGTGGGCACTAGTGGCCAGGCCAATTACAATGCAGGAAATGCCGTGCAAGATGCCCTTGCGCAGGCTCGCACGACCGCACCCTGCCACTTTATGTCCCTCAATATTGGTTTGGTCCAGGACACCAGCTCGCACGAGGCGAGTCTGGAGGCGTGGTCGCGCAGCTTGCGCCGAGCTGGTCTGAAGCCTGTCGGTCCCGTGGAGTTGTTACGCTGCTTCGATTACCTGCTCGGGGCTGTCAACATCAATCCAGACGCCCGGCATGTTCACCAGGCTGCTATCGGCTTCGATGCCACCAGTCTGGCTGCTGCAACTGCCCGCAATGGCACGGTGCGTTCAGCCATGTTCAGCCATGTCTTCGACTCTGCGTTGTCTGCGTCGGCTGAGACTTCCGACACCACGGGTACCCATCAGTCGTTTGCTCAGGTCCTGGTTAGCAATGGGCCAATCTCGGAATTCATTGCAAGCTCTATCGTCGGCCGGTTGGCGTTGTTGATCTCGGCCGACCCCGCCAGCATCGAGAGCGGCCATGGTTCCCTGCTGGATCTGGGACTGGACTCACTGGTTGCCATTGAGTTGCGTAACTGGATCATGGCCGAATTTGATGCGCCTCTTCAATCATCCGAAATTCTCGTGGATCAGACTATCAATGCACTTGCCCAGAAAGTTACCAGTCGCTCGAAACTTGTGATTGCGGCTGCTCAGCCGTCTAATCAAGATGGTACAACCGGCACAGACGAGGCCACAGCCACAATAGATTCGACTCTGGTGAGTACAGCTGAATATGTATGCCCGCCCCTTCCAATACCATTGCTCGATGACACACTCCAGCTCTTCGAAGACTCTCGCCTCGCCTTCGACAGCCCCGATGCGCAACGTGTCACGGCTACTGCGGTGGCAGCATTCAAGGAGGGACTTGGCCCGGTACTGCAGCAGCGAGTTGAGGAGGCTGGGCCGGATGCCATCTGTGACGCTTTTGATCGCCTAATCAACCTCGAAAAGCGCGAGCCATTGCATGACCTATCATTTTACTTTCTTCACTCACTTAACGCACCGAAACATTCACAGGTGATGCGCGCCGCCATCTTGACAGTCGCTGCCATGGAGTATGCCCGTCTCATTGCCACTGGCGAGCTCGCTCCACACATGTTAAATGGCGTGCATGCCTCGAGTACGGCAAGAGACTGGCTTTTCTACGCAAACCGTCGTCCTGGCGTGGGCATCGACCACATGGAGCGCCATGCCCCGAACCAGAACGTTGTAGTTCTTCGCCGGGGTCACGTTTTCCTCCTAGACCTTCCCGGTTTCGATACCAGCTTACAGCTAGCAGCAGTGCAATCCGCCTACACTGATATTATGCAGACTTCACAACAAGCGTGCGCCCTCGTCTGTACGCTTACAGGCGATTATCGCGATTCATGGGCTGTGGTACGCACCCTCCTCTTATCCCACTGAATCTATTTCCCACCATACTGACTTTTATTTCTTCACCCGTGTAGCTTCGTGATGAGCTTAAGCTGGATCCTGTCAACGCTGCTGCCCTGGCCGCCATTGAATCGGCCGCGTTCGTTGTGTGCCTTGACGATGAGTCGCCTAGTACCCCCGGAGAACGCCATACGCAGTTTCTCCTCAATGGTTCTAACCACACCTTAGCCAACCGTTGGATGGACAAGTCCCTTCAGCTTGCCGTAACAGCCAATGGCGTGTCAGCAGGTATCTATGATCATACAATGATTGACGGGCTCGACGGGCGTGCTATGCATCGCCACATTACAAAGGCGCTCTATACCTATAACAGCTGGGAACTCGACGACCAACCCCAAAGCCTATCTACCTATCCCGTGAAAAAAATCGCATGGAATTACACTGATACCGTCGTACAAGGAGTCCAACGCATTCAAGAGATTTTTAATACGGCCTACGATGTCGTTGACTTCCAGTTTGTTATCGCCAAGAATCTCAGCCTCCCTACACTCCGCAGCCACCGCGCCGCCCCCAACGCCACGACTCATCTCGTCGCACTTCTGGCCGCGCACCTCATTGACGGCAGTATACGCCCAACATGGGAGGTCGCATCGCAGGCCCAATTTAGGCGCGGTCGCTTCGAGTGGGTACAGACCGTGTCACCACCGGTTCGCGCCTTCATCGAGGCAGCAGCAGCCGGGACCGCCTCACGCGCCGTGTTTGATGCAGCGGCGATCTCCTACACGCGTGCGATCGCCACCGCCGCTTCCGGCCATGGATTTGTTAATCATATGTACGCGTTGCGCATGCTCTTGCAGCCGGGCGAGGAGATACCCGAGATCTTCAAGTCGCACACCTGGCAGACCACACGGCGTGGAGGGCTGGAACAAACCCTCAAGATCGGGTTCATGCCGGATAGCGATGACATTGAAGAAGAGCGTCTGTACGGCTCAGATTGGGATTCGGGCGGGTTTCTCGTGTCTGGACACAAAGCTGTGTATCTCCACTGCGACATTATCCAGAGCGGTATCCGCTTTGGTGTCTCAGCATCCCCTGATTATCTGATTGCTGTTGTCAAAGCATTGCGGCGAGCCTCTGAGATTGTATTGTCGATTTTCGAACAGGACTGAGCATAGGTCTGGTGATACCTACCTATTAGACAGGGCGGCTTGCACATATAATCTGTTATGTAGTAGTAAGCGGGAACGTGTCCCGCAAAGCCGATTTAATAGGAGTTTCACGTGATGTAAGTGGTGGTTATGTAAGAAAATGCCAAGATTCTGTGATTGAACAAATATTTGAAAGTGTTTTTGTGGGACCCTCTACCCAAATTTTTCATACTGCTCACCCCTGCTCTGCTGAACATTGGCGAAAGTAAAGGTTTGGATGACAAAGAAATCCATTGCAAATCCTCTCATCGTCTCAGCACAACCTGCAGTCATCACATTGCAGATCTTGCAGCCTTTGCTCATGCACTCATCATTGTAGATCTTTCAGCTTCGCATCCTAGATCTTGCATAGTGCTGGATCGATATTGCAGAAGGTCTTGGCATTGGCGCCTAGCCATTGCACAATTTCATCTGCGTCGTATGTATACTTGCGGTGCTCGTCATACCGGTCAAAACCTCGGATCGCTGGAATTGAAGACATTTTTCAGGCACTCTTGTATAGGTCGTATGCGTTATTCGAATTCGTGACTGCTGTGTAGCGTATGTGATGATGGCGTTGACTCGAATTTCTTATGTTGTAGACGTAGACTGGTTGGCGATTACCAGAACACCTGCTATTGTATAGTAAATCACTCAAATATTTTACTATTGTAGGTTCGAATTTTTTGAATACACTCTCGCTAGATGAAATGTTACTGGTGAAAATTTAGGAGGGTTTGGCGAATTGAAAATCTATGGGTTCGCCAATCCAGTCAACCAAATTTGGGGTTTAACAAATCATTTATTCACTGATATATAGGAGTATACAACTGTGTAATCTCATACTGTGAGCTAACACAATACAGAAAGAAAGAGTTCATGGGTGTGTTTATTTGAATTCTACTATGCAAGAGCAAATTTTGCAGCTTTTGCAGCGAATTTGAACCGGGGTCAAGAACTTTACTGAGAGAAGCAATTCAAACATGGGAAAACCTGACTACACAATAATTGCATACGATTAGAATTCAAATGCATAGTATAGACAGATAAGGGACACAATACCTACCATGGGCTGATATTCTGACCTGGAACCGAAAGTAAACAACACTAGCCCGAGTTGGGACTAGCGTGGCCAAGAGCTATCAAATCCGGAGTTGCCAGACTCTATAGATCCGCATCACATTTGACCCCGTTACTTACCTAGACTCCACTCCAGATTCTGCCGTATCTACGATAGGCAAGGTGGTAGCTATTGGTACCGGCATAGAGTTAAATGCGCGGCTGTATTGGGAGTTTAGTTGTCCACGTGTGACAAGTTGTGTCTCAACGCTACAAATGCCACACCAGCCAGACTGTTCGGCGAAATCCCATCCTTATCCTCATAAATCAAGCTAATTTTCTTGGCTTCTTTCCGCATTGTCTCCCGACGTTCAGACTGCACAAGCAGATCATCAAATACTTTCGTAAGTACTGCTTGAAGACTCAGATCGGATTTAGTACCCATAATATGAAGTATCTTCAGCCAAACTCCTGTTCCGAAGACGGAGAATATGCTAATGACATCAGAGTGCGTAAGTTCTCTGAGACATGATGTTAAGCAGTCTTCGGATGGCCACTGGCTTAGCTGAAGGTAGTCTCGAAGTATCGCGAGAT
>NZ_JAMFRV010000542.1 GCF_026224925.1 Pseudomonas sp.
AACTGACTGATTGATCTCCTTGGCGTGCTCCGCTGCTGGGAGTGGAGTTCGCCTATGACCGAAATAGAAGTAAAAAAATCGCAAGACAGCTTGCAGGACCGCTTGGCTCAAGTCGTTGAGCTGTTGCAGCGTCAGCGAGTGGTCGAGGATCTGACTCATCGTCAGGAAGGCCAGCACCACGACCGTGTAGAAAACCTTGTTCACCGGCAAAACGTCGTCGAGCTGCAACGTAAGCTTGATGATCTTCACTCTGCCGACGTCGCTTACATCCTTGAAGCCTTGCCCCTGCAGGATCGTCTGACGGTCTGGCAGTTGGTCAAGGCCGAGCGTGACGGCGACATCCTTCTTGAAGTGTCTGATTCAGTTCGTGAAACACTGATCGCCGACATGGAAGACCACGAGCTCCTGGCTGCGGCCAAGGAGATGGACGCCGACGAGCTCGCGGACCTTGCACCTGAATTACACGTGACGTCGTACACGAGCTAATGGAAGCCCTCGACGTCCAGCAGCGTGAGCGCGTGCGGTCGGCGTTGTCGTATAAAGACGATCAAGTCGGCGCACTGATGGACTTCGAGATGGTGACGATCCGCGAGGACGTCAGCCTGGAAGTGGTCTTGCGTTACCTGCGCCGGCTCAAGGAGCTGCCAGGCCATACCGATAAACTGTTCGTGGTCGATCACGACGGTGTGCTCAAGGGCGTGCTGCCGCTCAAGCGATTGCTGGTCAATGACCCCGATAAACAAGTCGCGGCGGTCATGGCCAATGACACTGTCAGTTTTCACCCGGACGAAGATGGGTACGACGCCGCTCAGGCTTTCGAACGTTATGACCTCATCTCGGCACCCGTGGTCGACAAGAACGGCAAGCTGATCGGCCGTTTGACCATTGATGAAATGGTCGACCTGATTCGTGAAGAGAGCGAAAGCGAAGTCCTCAACATGGCCGGTCTGCGCGAAGAAGAAGACATCTTCGCGTCGGTCTGGAAGTCTCTGCGCAACCGTTGGGCCTGGCTGGCCGTCAATCTGATCACTGCGTTCATTGCCTCACGGGTCATCGGTTTGTTCGAGGGCTCCATCGAGAAGCTGGTGGCCTTGGCCGCGTTGATGCCAATCGTTGCCGGTATTGGCGGTAACTCTGGCAACCAGACCATTACCATGATCGTTCGCGCCATGGCGCTGGATCAGGTCAGTACCGGCAACACCTCACGCTTGATGCGCAAAGAGCTGATTGTCGCGCTGATCAACGGTCTGGTCTGGGGTGGGGTGATTGGTGTGGTGGCCTACATGCTTTACGGCAGTTGGTCGCTCGGCGTGGTCATGACCACCGCAATGACACTCAACTTGTTACTTGCTGCGCTGATGGGGGTGTTGATTCCTATGACCCTATCGCGCCTTGGTCGCGACCCCGCCATGGGAGCCAGCGTGATGATTACCGCCATGACCGACAGTGGCGGGTTCTTCATCTTTTTGGGGTTGGCGACGATCTTTTTGCTTTAGCGCTGCACGAACCCTTTGTCTGCGCTTAATGGCGGAGTTTAAGGGGGCAGCGACAGGTTTCAGACAGTTTGATTGCGCGATAATCGCATCCGATACATGTAGATGTAACATTTCGACATGTATCATCCGACCGCGAAAAGCGTTGCATTCAAGTAGGTTAGAAACCCTATGGATGCTGTACTTTTTTACCCTGACACCCTTGATTCTCTCACCATAAGGAGACCCCCCCATGGACCCTGACCATTCTCGGTGGGTCACACAGTGGGATGCGAAACGGGATGCAGTGGGTGCGCGGTGTTATCGGGCGATGTGTATCGCTTGATAGATCGGGATTCCCTTCTGTAATTGCCAGCTAGCGTTCGTTTGCGTGGCCAATCTTCGTCGTTTTATCCGCCTCAATAAAGTGTGCCGTGCGTTAACTGCTTTTGCCGCAGTGATGTGCGTTCGTGCGCTGGAGGACTTTGGCCTGTGGTCATTGATCACGCCCGGAACGCAACTGGAAGCACCGACATGAACAAAGTATTCCGTCACTACATCCCCGCAACGGCGCGACGGCTGCTGCCCAATCGTTGGGATTTGATAGCCTTGCCATTGGTTATCGGTTTTTTGCTGTTTTTCTCGATTGGCGCACGTGAGACATGGGCGCCCATCTCGACCTTGCAGAGCGAGGTGATCTCCCTCGATCCTTCCAACCTGCCGGAGTATGCGATACGCACGACGTTGCGCATGCTGGCGGCCATGGTTGCCTCGTTAATATTTACCCTGATCTACGGAACATTGGCCGCCAAAAGCCGACGGGCTGAAAAGTTGCTGGTGCCGGTTCTGGACATCCTGCAATCGGTGCCGGTGCTTGGGTATATCTCGTTCACCGTCACGTTTTTCCTGCTGCTGTTTCCGGGTCGCGTCTTGGGTGCGGAGTGCGCGGCGATTTTCGCGATCTTTACCAGCCAAGCCTGGAACATGACCTTCAGTTTCTACCAATCGCTGCGCATGCTGCCGCGTGACCTGGAAGAGGTGGCGCAGAACATTCAGCTGTCGGGGTGGCAAAAGTTCTGGAAGCTAGACGTGCCGTTCGCGATGCCGGGGCTGGTCTGGAACATGATGATGAGCATGTCCGGCGGCTGGTTTTTTGTCGTCGCTTCGGAAGCCATCACCGTGGGCGACAAAACCATTACCTTGCCGGGTGTTGGTTCTTATCTGGCGACCGCCATTGCGCAGCAAGATATGCACGCCGTTGGCTATGTTATTGTCGCGATGGTTGCGGTGATTCTGATTTACGACCAGTTTCTGTTCCGGCCGCTGGTGGCCTGGGCGGATAAGTTCCGCATGGAAGACACCGCGTCTCAAGGCGGATCACCTGAGTCCTGGGTGCTAAATTTGATTCAACGGACTCGCTTCATTCAACGAGTATTGCGTCCGTTTGCGCGCGCGATTACCCGAATCGGCCATATGCGCTTGAGTCTGCCGCGCTCCAAATCAGCCCCGGTCCACTACAGTGAAGCAAGGTCTCGGTTGATCGACTTTATCTGGGGTGTCGTGATCGCGGCGCTTACGCTCTACGTGTTGTACCGCATAGCGATTTACGTCGGCACCGAAGTCACCTTCGGCGAGGTGTGGCACGTGTTCGGGTTGGCTATGATTACCTTGCTGCGAGTGGTGTTGCTGATTGTGGTCGCTTCGCTGATTTGGGTGCCGCTGGGCGTGCTGATTGGTTTGCGGCCGCGGCTCGCCGGCAAGATTCAGCCGCTGGCGCAGTTTCTAGCGGCGTTTCCGGCAAACCTGTTATTCCCGGTGTTTGTGATCGTCATCTTGCACTACCAATTGAATCCGGACATTTGGCTCAGCCCGCTGATCGTATTGGGCACGCAGTGGTACATCCTTTTTAACGTCATCGCCGGGGCCAGTGCCTTCCCTAATGACTTTCGAGAGGCCGCTGCCAACTTCCGTATTCGCGGCTGGCTGTGGTGGCGCAAAGTCATGCTGCCGGGCATTTTTCCGTACTACGTGACCGGGGCAATCACGGCCTCGGGCGGCGCATGGAACGCCAGTATCGTTTCTGAATACGTTTCGTGGGGCCAGGACAAAGTAGTGGCGCACGGTCTAGGCGCTTACATCGCTGAAACCACCGCCGCTGGCGACTTCCCGAAAATCACGCTGGGCGTGGTGGTGATGTCGCTCTTTGTCGTGGCCTTCAATCGCTTGGTGTGGCGTCCGATGTACGCCATCGCTGAAAACAAACTCCGTCTGAATTAATTGGAGTCGATCCTATGAATACTTTCATCGCACACACCGGCGTCCCACGCGAAATCTATTCCCTGAGCAAAGTCAGCCGCAGTTTCGGCAAAGGCAAAGACGAGCTGCAGGTGCTCAGTAACGTTGACCTGACCCTGCGCGAAGGCGAGATTGTCGGCATGCTCGGCCGTTCCGGCTCCGGTAAATCAACGCTGCTGCGGGTTATTGCCGGGCTGATCGAGCCGTCAGAGGGCGAGGTTCGTTACAACGGTGCCTTGTTGAACGGTCCTGCGGAAGGCGTCGCCATGGTCTTCCAGACCTTTGCCCTTTTTCCCTGGCTGACCGTGCTCGAAAACGTTGAAGCTGGTCTTCAGGCGCTGCAGGTAGAGCCCAAAGAATCGCGTAAGCGTGCGCTGGCTGCGATCGATTTGATTGGCCTCGATGGCTTTGAAAACGCCTACCCACGAGAGCTGTCTGGTGGCATGCGTCAGCGCGTGGGTTTTGCCCGCGGCCTGGTGGTCAATCCTACCTTGTTGTTGATGGATGAGCCTTTCTCGGCATTGGACGTCTTGACCGCTGAAACCCTGCGTTCCGATCTGCTGGACCTATGGAGCGGTAAGCAACTGCCAATCAAATCCATAATGATCGTGACCCACAACATCGAAGAAGCGGTGCTGATGTGCGACCGCATTCTGGTGTTGTCATCGAACCCGGGTCGGGTAGTGGCGGAAATCAAAGTGCCGTTCGGGCATCCGCGCAATCGCCTGGACCCAGTGTTTCGGCGCATGGTCGACGACATCTACGCCCTTATGACCGACCGGCGTAGTGCGGATGCAACCGGCGGCAAAGCTGAGCTACAAATGGGAAGCCCGCTGCCAGAGGTATCCACCAACTTGATATCCGGCCTGATCGAAGCGCTGGCGGCTGAGCCATATCACGGTCACGCGGGATTACCCAACGTATCGGCGCGGCTGTTGCTGGAGGTGGATGATTTATTCCCGGTGGCAGAGATGCTTGAGTATTTAGGCTTTGCCGAACTCAAAGGTGCGGAGATCTCCCTCACGGAAGCGGGCAAGCTGTTCGCCGACTTCGGTACTCAGGAGCGCAAAAAGATGTTTGCCGAACATCTGGTCAAGCACGTGCCTTTGGCTGCGCGTATTCGCCAAGTGTTGCAGGAGCGCAACGGGCATTGGGCGCCACGGGTGAGGTTTGAGCAGGAGCTAGAGGACTCGCTAAACGAGTCCATTGCGAAGGAAACGCTAGACAGCGTCATCAGTTGGGGGCGGTACGCAGAGATCTTTTCCTACAGTGACCACACTGAAACATTCAGCCTGGAAGATGTAGAGGGCAGTGTGTAACGCGTTAAATGCGATGAAATCGCGGTCCAGTAAGGGGCGCGATTTCAGCAAGGGCTATAGCTACGTAGAGAAAAGAAAAAAGCCAGCAAGCTGGCCTGAATATTCGAGCTAGCTGTCAGGACTCGTCGTCTGCAGCGAGTTCGGTGTCATGAGCGATCAATGAAACGAGCGCATTTTGCTGTCGATGAGAAAGTTGACGGAAACGTTGCAGTAGCTCGCGCTCATGCAGTGACAGCTCGGGGCTGTCAAGACGCAGGCTAGGTTCGTCACCCAAGGCACCTTCTTGAATCAAGCTCTGTTCAAGACGAGCAATGATCTCGGAGTTCATGCTGCGGTGATGATTTTTTGCTACCTGGTAGACACGATCACGCATGCCATCGGGTAGTCGAACAACAAATTTATCAGCCGTGCGGCTGGAATAAATAGCCTGTTTCATAGGGCTCATATATTTAACCGGTAAGTTCAGGGGGAGCGGTTCCAGCACTTGGCCGCTAGATGTCCATGCTGTGACAGTCTTTTCGTACAAATGTTCAACCTGAATCGTTTAGAGGCCAGCATCATGCCTCAATTCGCCGGTTCCTTGGCGTCAAATCTGTGACAAATAGTGCGCTGCCTAAAGGCAATTTGCCAGCAGCAATTATCCGATTTGTGGACTGTTTTGCAAATCATTCCTGTTCTCCATCGACCTAAACAGCATTTTTAGGCCAATACCCCCGAGACCGATACCAAGCAGCCATGTCTTGAGCTTAGAGGTGTTTACAGGTTTTGCTAGCGACTGCAGTCAAATAGACTGAGAGGAGAGAAAAAAGCGATTTGGATCAGCGAAGCAGCGGGTCGAATTTGATTTTACGGCCGACGACCAAGGCTGCGACAAACAGCACAAAAAATGTTCCCGTAGCGATTTTTAGCACCAAGCTAGCAACGTTCTCGTCATAAGGCAGGGAGATGTCGAGTGCGATGGACATCACCGCCAGGATTAGAAATGACAGCGCAGTTTTTGACATGGCGATTCTCCAGACGCGTGAAATTAACAGAGCCCTTAACTACTCAGTTCAAAACACCCATCGTTCCGAACGATCAATCGACGTCGGCGCGACTTCATTGCTGTCAGCGGTAAGCATAGCCTGAATTCCGCGCTGCTGATGTAAGACCGCAACCTGTGCAGCTTCATGCGTGAAATGTGAAGGCTGAGCCACGGCATGAACCTGTTCTGTTTCATTGCTACTACCCTGAAAGTGAAAGGTCACTAAAGCGATCAGGGCAGCCGCGTTCAGGGATGAAAGAACAATGTTCATGTCGAGCACCTTCCGTGTGGAACTTTTGTAGGAATTTTCTGTATGTGCAATAGAGTGCACGGCGTGTGCCAAGCCTGATTTTAATAAAATATGTATATAAATCAATAGGTTGATTGTTGATAAGAAAGGCGGGAGATTGCAGTTTGCAATGATGGCCTATTGGAGCAATGCAAAATGCACGATGGTTTCTGACGGGGAGGGCTGTAGGAAGATTCGCGGGTAGGGGACTACAGGTTAAAAAGCCACGGACGACATGACAAAACCTAGCCTTGCCGTTAACATGCTCGCCGTCCTCGCTGGCACCTTCTCTGTGTGCCAGCTCATGTGTCTCAGTAGCTCAATTGGATAGAGCATCCCCCTCCTAAGGGGAAGGTTGGCAGTTCGAACCTGCCCTGGGACACCATATTTTTCAAACACTTATCACTCTTGGCGTTCTGTCTTTGTTTTGCTGGCTATCATTGGGCTAGCGCGGCACTCTGCATCGTTGTCCTAAGCGAAGAGTGATTTTGTCTCGCAAGCCGGGCAGCGGCCGGCAATGGCCCCGGCTTGGACCTAAGCGACGCCACAGGCCGAGCACACGATCGCTTGCGGACGCCCATCGCTGATGAATGCAGCGCCGCCATCCTGATCCAGGTCGCTGCGGTGTGCACGCTCATGCATACCGTGGACATGCACGGTACTCGAAGCCGGCAAACGGAGTGTCAGTGGCTGGATAACGTAATGAGGCAAGCATTGAACGAACGACGTCAATTCAGCGGATGCATGAAGGGTAAAAACCTTCGCTATCTGGATGAGAAATCAAAAGAGCCCGCACAACAGTCTCGGGCCGGATTTCTGCTGCTTGAGCATTTTTCGTTGCCTGCGTTCACCCAAGTGCTTGATACGATTATTACGGCAAATCTGTTACGCCCCGAGTTGTTCTCTACACGAACCTTCGGGTTGCATGACGGCGAAGTAGTGAGTGACTTGGGCCTGGTCATTCGCCCCGATGCCCGTATCGGATTAGAAGAGATTCGGGATCTGGACTTGCTCGTCGTGTGCGGTGGTTATCGGACAGAGCTAAAAACCAATCATGAGTTAACCAGCATTCTCCGGGCGGCCTCAGAGCTTGGAATCGCGCTGGGTGGTTTATGGAACGGTGCCTGGTTTTTGGGCAATGCAGGCTTACTGGATGGTTACCGTTGCGCGATACATCCGGAGCATCGTCCTGCGCTCGCAGAAATCTCCAAAGTAAGCAAAGTGACCAGTGAACCATTTGTCATGGATCGCGACCGACTCACTGCGTCGAGCCCGGCAGGTGCATTCCATATGGCATTGGAGTGGATCAAAGCACTGCACGATAAAGCGCTGGTAGACGGAATCGAGGACATTCTTTCTTTCGAGGAATCTCGGTACCGACGCGTTAAAGCATCGCCAAACATCTCGGTAAGCGCGCCGTTGCGGGAGGTGGTCAAGCTTATGGACGCTAACCTTGAAGAGCCTCTGGAACTGGACCAGTTAGCGGCCTATGCCGGCCGTTCCCGTAGACAAGTCGAACGCTTGTTCAGAGAGCAACTGGATACCACGCCGCAGCGCTACTACCTGGAACTGCGAATCACCGAGGCCCGCCGATTACTCCAACACACAGAGTTGTCTCAGGTAGAAATATTGGTAGCGTGCGGTTTTGTTTCGCCCAGTCATTTTAGCAAGTGCTACAACTCGTATTTTGGGTACCGGCCTTCCAAGGAAACGCGGTTGGTGAAGTGAAAGTGCAGAGTGGGTCTTTGGCTGCTCGACTGACCCATTGCAATCATGACCCCCGATACATCCGGAACCGATGAGCTCTTGAGCGAGGGCGCTAGTCAGGTAAACCGCGTCGCGTCATTCGCAAGCAAGCTTGCTCCCACAGGATTTTTGGCAACTTGGGCAATGGTGTGCAGGCCGAAAATCAAGCTGGCTTGGGTTATTTCCAGCAGCAAAACCACCGACACAAATAGCGGCCACTGCTAGCGATGAAGTGGGAGCAAGCTTGCTTGCGAATGACGCGACGCGGTCTGCTTGACTAGCCCGTTGTTCCAAAGCTCAACAGTTCCCTCAATATCGAGGCCTAATCCCATCCAGAATCAGCCCCTTCAAGTTACCCAAAACCTCTTCAAAAAAAACCGAGTCATCCAAGGTTTTTCCCGTCACCGCTTGAACCTGAGTACTAAAGTCCGCGTAGTGTTGCGTGGTACTCCACAGCGAAAAAATCAGATGGTAAGGGTCGATTTTCGCCAGTTTTCCCGAATCGATCCATGCCTGAATGACAGTGACTTTTGCAGCTACCAGATCGCGCAGTGGCTGTTCGAGTTGGTCCTTGATCAATGGCGCACCCTGCATGATTTCCATACAGAACAGCCTTGACTCGGCAGGGTGATCGCGGGACAGCTCAAGCTTCACGCGGATGTAGTTTCCTATTGCTTCGATGGGGTCTTGTTCAACATTGAAACCCCGCAGGGGTGATAACCAGATGTCCAACAAGTGCTGCATGACATGCACGTACAAGTCTTCTTTACTGGCGAAGTAGTAAAGAACATTGGTCTTGGAAACATTTGCCGAACTGGCAACTTGTTCGAGGCTTGTACCGTGCAAGCCAAAGCGAGAAAAAAGCCCCAGTGCGGCGTGGATGATCGTAGCTCGCTTACTTTCGATGAGTTGTAAGCGGCGGTCTTCAGCCTTCGGGCTCATTGTGCGAGCCGGCTTTTTCTGAGGACCAGGAACAGGCGATTTGGCTTTCTTCTCGGAAGCCTTTTTTTGAGAAGTTTTAGCGCAAGCCACATCGGGGTGGATGGATTCACTTTTCAAGGCGGCGACCGTCTGTCAAATCAAGCCGACAGTGTATCAGCGAGATCCTTCCTTACAAGAAACGCCCCCAAATACACCAATCAAACACTAAGACGCATCAATGCCGTGCACCGCGCGTCGCACCAGTTGGTCTTATGTGGACCGATTGGTCTGCTATGGGGATTAAAAATCCCATAACTTAATGATAAGTAAAACGTTTAATAAGTTGGCATAAGGTCTGCAAACCTTTGGATAACGGGCCAGCTGTTGGCTGTCGAAGCGAAGGGAGATGGTTATGAAGATCGGTATCTTTATCCCAATTGGCAACAACGGCTGGTTGATCTCTGAGAATGCACCGCAGTACAAACCGACTTTTGAGATGAACAAACAGATCACTCAGTCGGCGGAACACTACGGATTGGACTTCGTCCTCTCGATGATCAAGCTGCGTGGCTTCGGCGGCAAAACCGAGTTCTGGGACCATAACCTGGAGTCCTTTACGCTAATGGCGGGCTTGGCCGCAGTCACGACCAAGATCAAGCTTTTTGCGACAGCAGCTTCCTTAGTCATGCCACCCGCTATCGTTGCTCGAATGGCGTCGACCATCGATTCGATCTCGAACGGTCGCTTCGGCGTTAACCTAATTACCGGTTGGCAGCGCCCCGAATATTCGCAGATGGGTTTATGGCCGGGTGATGAGTTTTTCTCCAACCGTTACCAATACCTTTCTGAGTACATTCAGGTATTGCGCGATCTCTGGGGCAAGGGACAGTCCGATTTCAAAGGGTCGCACTTTCAGATGGACGACTGCCGTTTGAGCCCTCAGCCGCAGGCCGACATGAAGGTGATCTGCGCTGGACAAAGCGATGCGGGGATGGAGTTTTCGGCTAAATATGCGGATTACAACTTTTGCTTCGGCAAAGGTGTGAACACCCCTAAAGCGTTTGCTCCAGCGGCACAAAAGCTGATTGAGGCTACGCACATCACTGGCAGAGAAGTCACCACCTACGTGCTGATGATGGTCATCGCCGATGAAACAGACGAAGCCGCGCAGGCGAAGTGGGAGCACTATAAAGCGGGAGTCGACCATGAAGCGGTTGCATGGTTGGGTGTGCAAGGGTCGGTAGACAAAAAATCTGGCGCAGACACCAACGTACGTCAGATGGCGGACCCCACCTCGGCAGTCAATATCAACATGGGCACCTTGGTTGGCTCTTATGCCTCTATCGCCCGCATGCTCGACGAAGTGGCAGAGGTTGAAGGAACCGAAGGCGTGCTACTGACGTTCGACAATTTCGTCGAGGGGGTCGAGGCATTTGGTCAGCGCATTCAGCCGCTGATGAAGAGCCGTCTCGATGCGGTAAGCCCGGTTCCATCGTTGGTCAGCGTTTCTGAAGAGAGCGAGGCGGCGCTGTCATGAGCGCTGAAAAGAATGGAACAATTTCCTCGTTAATACCTGCGGGAATTGCCGACGTCGTGGGTTCAGCGCCGCTAATTTTGCCTGCTCGTCCTGAACCGCTCTATCTGCATCATTCGAACACTGCTTTGATCGTCGTCGACATGCAAAACGCCTACGCATCGGTCGGTGGATATGTTGACCTGGCGGGCTTTGATATCTCAGGCGCCCAAGGCGTAATCGAAAAAGTTGTTAAAGCGATTGAGGCTGCTCGTTCGGCGGGGATTCTGGTGGTCTTCCTGCAAAACGGCTGGGACAGCAAGTACGTAGAGGCGGGCGGCCCAGGCTCTCCCAACTGGTACAAGTCCAATGCCCTGAAGACCATGCGCAAGTACCCTGAACTCGAAGGAAAGTTCTTGGCCAAAGGCGGCTGGGATTATGAACTGGTGCCAGAGCTTAACCCGCAACTAGGCGATATTGTGGTCCCGAAAACGCGCTACAGCGGCTTCTTCAACAGTTCGCTCGACAGCACTTTACGTGCTCGCAATATCAAGAACCTAGTGTTTACCGGGATCGCGACGAATGTCTGTGTAGAGTCGACGCTACGTGATGCTTTTCATCTTGAGTATTTCGGCGTCATGCTCGAAGACGCCACCCACGAGTTGGGCGGTGCGGTTATTCAGTCCAGCGCGGTCTACAACATCGAAACTTTTTTTGGCTGGGTCTCAACAGTCGATGATTTTGTCGGTACCGTAAAAACGGCCGAACGCTCAAACGAAAATTAGAATTTGTTATTCAACATATCAATCCAGATGTGAGGATTTACTCATGCCCAAAAAAGTAATTATTCCTGCTGGTACCGGAACTCCCATTGGCCCATTTAGCCCCGGTACTACCGCGGACGGCATTGTTTATGTCTCGGGCACTCTACCGTTCGACAGCAACAACAACGTCGTTCACGTGGGGGATGCCGCTGCACAGACGCGTCATGTGCTCAACGTTATCAAGGCCGTGATCGAGACGGCGGGCGGAACGATGGCGGACGTCACGTTTAACCATGTCTTCCTGAGAAACTGGGAAGACTATGCCGCTATTAATACCGTTTATGCAGAGTATTTTCCGGGCGAAAAACCGGCCCGGTATTGCGTGCAGTGTGGTCTGGTGAAGCCCGATGCGCTGATCGAAATTGCGAGTGTTGCTCATATCGGCAAGGGCGTTTAATGATGGATCTTTATACCGAAGTCCACGGGCCAGCTAATGGCAAAGCGGTACTCTTATCGTCCGGTTTGGGTGGGTCCGCAGGCTACTGGTCGCTGCAGATTCCGGCGCTCGTCGAAGCGGGTTACAAGGTCATAGCCTATGACCAGCACGGCACAGGACGAAGCATGGCGGCTCTGCCGTCTGACTATTACATCGAGGACATGGCCAGGGATGTGAAGCGAGTTCTGGATGCAACGCAGACGCGTCGATGCCACGTTGTCGGCCATGCCCTGGGCGGCCTTGTAGGGCTTCAGTTGGCCCTCGACTTTCCTGAACGGGTCAGTAGCTTGAGCCTGATCAATGCATGGTCTGAACCCAATCCGCACTCCGCCCGCTGCTTTGACGTTCGGCTTACCTTATTGGATGAGTCGGGGCCGCGGGCCTATGTCGAGGCCCAGCCCATTTTCCTCTACCCGGCCAGTTGGTGTGCAGCCAATGCGGACCGTGTGCAAGCGGAAGTGGAACATGCTCTGGCCCATTTTCCGGGCGCCGCCACGATGCGTGCGCGTATCGCAGCGTTGCGGCGATTCAACGTCACGCGGCGATTGTCCAGCATCACCGTGCCGACACTGATATCGGTCGCCAAAGATGATGTGCTTGTTCCGTGGACATGCTCGCAAATGCTGTGCGACAACCTCAGCAATGCGCTCTGGCACTCTGTTTCACACGGCGCCCATGCTCAC
>NZ_JAMFRV010000543.1 GCF_026224925.1 Pseudomonas sp.
GCGCTTCGACGTGATCCTGTCGCCGGTCACCTCCAGCCTGACGCCGCAATTGGGCCTGTTGACGCTGGATCAGTCTTGGGACAGCTACGCCCACCGGGCAATGGGCAGCGCCGGTTTTACCGTACTCGCCAACGTTAGTGGCCAGCCGGCGATTACCCTACCTCTGGGCCAGAGCGACAGCGGCTTGCCGGTGGGCATGATGTTCACTGCCCGTCTGGGTGGGGAGGATGTGCTGCTGCGCCTGGCCGCTCAGTTGGAACAGGATCAACCTTGGGCCGCCAGGCGCGCGGCGCTGTAGGTCCGTCCCTAGTCCGCTTTGACGATGAGCTGGCACTGTGCAGCCCTGATCATGGGGTGCACTCCGCCACCGTTCCAGCAGCGTCGTCGGCGGTTTTTTCTGACCTCAGCTAATGGCATAACAACAATGACGGCTCAAGTTCAGTCTCAGGCCCAGTACGACGTGATTGTCGTCGGTTCGGGCGCAGGTGCGATGACTTCGGCGGTGTTCCTCGCCGATCAGGGTTTCAGCGTGCTGCTTGTGGAAAAAAGTGACCAGTACGGGGGCACCTCGGCGATCTCCGGCGGCGGCATCTGGATCCCCAATAACCACTATTTCGCCCGCCAGAACGGTAACGACAGCTACGCGAGCGCTTTACGTTATCTGCAGGCGGCGGCGGGCGAGCATGTCGATGACACACGTCTGCGTGCCTATCTGGACAACGCCCCGAAGATGATCGAAAAGCTTACCCAAACCAGTCGGGTGCGCTACGCGGTGGCGGCCAAATACCCCGATTATTACCCGCACTTGCCGGGCTCGTTGCCCGGTGGGCGTACCTTGGACCCGGAGTTCTTCGACACCGGCCTGCTGGGCGAGGAACTGGTTAACCTGCGCAAACCTTCACCTTCAACGCTGCTGATGGGGCGCATCGCTTGGACCGCTCGCGATGCGCACAAGGCCATGGCCCGTGGTTTTGGCTGGCGCCTGCTGATCATGGGCCTGATGCTGCGTTACAAACTGGACTTCAAATGGCGCCGCAAAAGTAAGTTGGACCGCCGTGCGGCCCTGGGCAGCTCACTGGTGGCTTCGCTGCGGCGCTCGCTGATGGACCGCAACGTGCCGCTGTGGCTCAACACCGACTTTTGTGGCTTGCTCACCGAGCAGGGGCGGGTCAGCGGGGTGACTGTGCAGCGTGACGGCGCCGAGGTGCAATTGCTTGCACGCCACGGGGTGATCCTGGCATCCGGAGGTTTTGAACAGAACCAGGCACTGCGTGAAAAATACCTGCCCCAACCGACCCGCATGGCGTGGAGTGCGACACCGCCAGGCAACAACACCGGCGCTGCGCTGGAGGCCGGGATGGCTCAGGGCGCGGCCACCGCGTTGCTGGATTGGGCCTGGTGGGCGCCGACCATTGCTGTGCCAGGCGAGGACAAACCTCGGGGGATCTTTGCCGAGCGTGCGTTCCCTGGGGCCATCGTGGTCAACGGCCAAGGCCGCCGCTTCGTTAACGAGGCCGCGCCGTATCTGGAATTCGTCGACGCCATGTACCGCGACAACTCGCTCACGGGCGGTCAATCGGTGCCGGCCTGGGTGATTTTCGATGGGCATTTCCGTTTCAATTACGCGATGGGGCCTTTGATGCCAAGCCAGGTCATGCCTGACAGCCGCCTGCGCAAAGAATGGTTGAACAACCTGTACTGGAAGGCCGACACCTTAGCCGGTCTGGCCAGCCAGATCGGCGTCGATGCGGCTGGTCTCGAAGCCACCGTGGCCAAGGTCAACGACTATGCGCGCACGGGTGAAGATTTGGACTTCGCTCGCGGCGGCAATGTGTTCGACCGTTATTACGGCGACTGCAACATCAAGCCCAACCCGTGCCTGGCGCCATTGCGCAAAGGCCCGTACTACGCCATGCGCATGGATGCCGGGGACATTGGCACCAAGGGCGGCCTGTTGACCAACGAACATGCGCAAGTGGTCCGCGATGACGGCGTACCCATCGCCGGCCTGTACGCAATCGGCAACTGTTCGGCGTCGGTGATGGGCACCAGTTATCCGGGGGCAGGCGGTACGCTGGGGCCAGCAATGACCTTCGGTTATGTCGCCGCCAACCATCTGGCCAGCCAGCGAAAGGCGGTTGTATGACGATGTCCGATAACATCCCCAGCACGCTGATCCAGGCGCCCTTGCACGTTGCCGAAAGCAGTGCCCTGGAATGGGACGAACACTGCGACGTACTGATTATCGGCTGGGGTGCGGCCGGGGCCTGCGCCGCGCTGGAGGCCCGGGCCAATGGCGCTGATGTGCTGATTGCCGACCGCTTTACCGGTGGTGGTGCCAGTGCCATGAGTGGCGGTGTCGTTTACGCCGGAGGCGGCACCCGCCATCAGCAGGCGGCGGGCTTCAGCGATACCCCCGAAGCGATGTTTGACTACCTCAAACATGAAACCCAGGGCGTGATCAGCGACGAAACCCTGCGGCGCTTCTGCGACGAGAGCGTGAGCAACCTCGACTGGCTGGAAAACCACGGCGCATCCTACGCTCATCAGATGCCGCCGGGCGGTAAGACCTCATACCCGTCTGACGGTTACTTCCTCTATTACTCCGGCAATGAGCTGGTGCCGGAGCATGGCGGCCCGCTGCCACCGGCGCCACGCGGCCATCGCACCGTGGGCAAGGGCCAGTGCGGCGCGGTGCTGTATTCCCATCTCAAGGCCGCGTGTCTGCGGGCCGGGGCGCGGTCACTGCTGCAAGCAGCGGCCAAACGCCTGGTGGTTGACGCGCAAGGGCGCGTGATAGGTGCCGAGCTGTGGTGCCTGCCGCCCGATAGCCCGCAAGCGAAGTTGCATGCGCGCCTGGCCGCTCGCGCCGAGCGTCTTCAGAATTTCGCGCCGGGTTACTGCAGAAACCTTCGCAAACGGATCTGCCAGTTGGAGCGGGATTTCGCCCGGCCACGTCTGGTTCACGCCCGCAACGGAGTCATCCTGAGTACCGGTGGGTTTATCTTCAATCGCGAATTGATCAAGCAGCATGCGCCGAAATTCCAGCGCAACTTCAAGGTCGGCACCGCTGGCTGTGATGGCAGTGGCCTGCGCCTGGGAGCCAGCGTCGGAGGCCAGGGCGTCGGGCTGGAGCGGGTATCGGCCTGGCGTTTCATCAACCCACCGTACAGTTGGCACAAGGGCATCGTGGTCAATCGCGAGGGTCAGCGTTTCTGCAACTAAGAAGTCTACGGCGCGACCCTGGGCCAGCCATTGATGGAAGAGCAGGGCGGTAAAGCCTGGCTGGTGCTCGATGCGCCGTTGCGCAAGAAGGCCATTCGCGAGGCATTGTTTGGCGGCTATTGGTGGTTCCAGAGCTTTCCCGCCCTGGCGCTGATGCTGTTCAAGGTGCGTAAGGGCAAGACCCTGAACCAATTGGCCACGGCGACCGGGATGAGCGAGTCGGTGCTGCGCGACTCGGTGCTGGCGGCGAATGCTGCGGCCCGTGGCGAGGCTCCCGAACCTTTTGGTAAGTCGCCGGGCGGGCGTCAGGTGCTTGATCAGGGACCGTTTTATGCCTGCGACATCTCCGTGGACAACCCGGTCTTCCCGCTAGGCGCCCTGACCCTGGGCGGTCTGCGGGTCGATGAGCACAGCGGTGCGGCGCTCGACGAACAGGGGCAGCCGATTGCTGGCCTGTACGCCGCCGGGCGCACCGCGCTGGGGATTCCTTCGCACCTCTATATCAGTGGATTATCCCTGGCCGATTGCGTGTTCTCCGGGCGTCGCGCCGGAGCCGCAGTGGCTCAACTGACGGCTCGGCAACTGCAACCCACGCTTGCATCGCAGGTAACATCATGACGAACCAGACAGGCAGCCCGTCCGGACGGGTTCAAGGCAAGATCGCTCTGGTTACCGGAGGCGCCAAGGGCATTGGCCGCGCAAGCGCCCGTTTACTGGCGGCAGAAGGCGCCCGGGTGCTGATCAGCGACCTTGACGTCGCGGCAGGCGAGGCGCTGGCCGCAGAAATCGGGCCCGCCGCCGAATTTATCCGCCATGACGCCAGCAGTGAAAGCGATTGGCAGCAGGTCATCGCCTACCTGCGCGAGCACTATGGCCGCCTGGACATACTGCTCAACAATGCCGGCATCCTGCTCTATGGGTCGATCGAAGAAACCAGCCTGGAAGATTGGAACAAGGTCATGCGGGTGAATGCCGACAGCGTGTTTCTCGGCTGTCGCGAAGGCATAAAACTGATGAAGGACGGCGGTGGTTCGATCATCAATGTGTCGTCGATCGCGGCCTTGGCCGGGCGTGACGATTACCTGGCCTACAGCGCCTCCAAGGGCGCGGTGGCCGCCTTGTCGCGTTCGGTGGCGGTGTTATGTCGGCGGCGTAAATACCGGATTCGCTGCAATACCCTGCACCCCGATGGTGTACTCACCGACATGACTCGTGGCAGTTTTCCGCAGGGCATCGATCCGGCACGCGTGACCATTGACAGCGATCCGATGAACCGCATGTGCCTGCCTGAGGATGTCGCGGCCAGCGTGCTGTTTCTCGCCAGCGACGAGTCGCGTGCGATCAATGGCGTAGAACTGCGCATCGACAGCGGGCAGATGGTGATGAGTATCTAAGTGAATGGGCGCTGCGCGACTACACAAGGCCGCTGCCTGTCGAAACAGGTCAGCGGCCTTGTGCGTTTTGCGGGTAGTGATCCGCAGCGAGCGACGCTCAATGCCCTTCGAATTGCGCCGGGCGTTTGTCGATAAAGGCTTGCATGCCTTCCTTTTGATCGCGTGAGGCGAACAACAGCGCATTTGCCTTGCGCTCCAACGCCAGGCCTGTTTCCAGTGGCGCGTCCATGCCCGCCAAAATAACTTCCTTGATCTGTTCGGCGGCCAACGTCGGCATCGCCGCGATAACCCGCGCCAATTCCAGGGCATGGGCCTGTACCTGATCATCGTCAACCAAATCGCTGACCAGCCCGGCGACCCAGGCTTCCTCGGCGCTGATCGCTTGCCCGGTTAGCGCCATGCGCATCGCCTTGACCTTGCCTACTGCGCGCACCAGCCGCTGCGTGCCGCCGATGCCAGGCATGATGCCGATACGGATTTCCGGTTGGCAAAAGCGCGCACTGCGTCCGGCGACGATCAGATCGGCATGCATCGCCAGTTCACAACCGCCGCCGTAGGCATAACCGCAGACCGCCGCAATCACTGGTTTCGGGCAATGCTGGATCGGCGCCCAGACCCGCTCGGTATGGCGCTGGTAGATATCGATGGGGCCGACCCCGGCCATGCTGTTGATATCGCCACCGGCGGCAAACACCTTGTTGCCGCCAGTCAGCACAATGCAGCGCACTTCGGGATCGCTGCCCAACTCGCTGAAATAGCGCGATAGCAGCGCTTGCAGCTCCAGGCTCAAGGCATTGTTCGCCTGCGCACGGTTGAGCCGCAGTAAGGCCACGCCCGGCAGCGGGCGTTCGAGCAGAACCGGTGCTGCGGATGAATCGGACATAAGCATCCTCCTGTGCCAAGCGTTGGGTGAAGGCGCCAGTGTCCTGTTCGCGAGGGTAAAAATTCATCGTCCGTTCAGACGAAGAACGGGTTTGGTTTTGTCCCTAGAGTGCACCTTGTCAGTAGAACAAGGAGCACGTAATGGAGTTGCACTCGGGTCTTGATTACAGCGGCAAGGTGGTGTTGATCACCGGCGGCACCAAGGGTATCGGCGCGGGTATCGCGCTGGGGTTCCTGGCCGCGAATGCGCGGGTCATCGTCTGTGCTCGTACCGAGCCTGAGCAGGTGCCGACGCTGGAGTCCAGAAGCGCGACCTTTATCGCTGCCGATGTGCGTGACCAGGATTCGCTGCAACGGCTGTTCGACACCATCAATCGTGACTTCGGCCGCCTCGACGTGGTGATCAACAACGCCGGCGGTAGCCCGTCCGCCGAGGCCGCCACGGCGTCGCCGCGGTTTCATGAAAGCATCATTCGTCTCAACCTGATCGCGCCACTTAACGTTGCCCAACAGGCCAACCGACTGATGCAGGAACAGCCACAGGGTGGCTGCATCGTGTTTATCGGCAGCATCAGCGCGCTGCGCTCCTCGCCAGGTACCGCCGCCTATGGCGCGGCCAAGGCCGGGGTGCTGGCGCTGGTGCAGTCGCTGGCGGTGGAGTGGGGCCCCAAGGTGCGTGTTGTAACCGTCAGCCCCGGTTTGGTGCTGACCGACCAGGCGCACCTGCACTACGGCGATGCTGCCGGTATCGCCGCTGTCAGCGCCGGCATTCCGGCCGCGCGCATGGCCGTGGCCGAAGATATCGCCAACGCCTGCTTGTACATCGCATCACCACTGGCCAGTTATGCCAGCGGTTGCAACCTGCTGCTGCATGGCGGTGGTGAACGGCCGGCCTTTCTCGGGGCCGCGCAGGTTCTGCCCACCTGATCGACCCATGGCGGCGGCCGGGTTCGGCTGCCGCCTTCAATTTGAAGGAGACGACTTTGGCTGATCCACAATTGCTATCCAATGTGCGCGCCCTGGTGGGGCGCCAATACGGCCGCGTGTATGCCTGGGACGAGGTCAACGCGCCGATGATTCGTCAGTGGTGCGAGGTCATGGGCGTGGACAACCCGCTTTACACCGACCTCGCGTTTGCCTTGGGCACCCCGCATGAAGGGCTGATCGCCCC
>NZ_JAMFRV010000544.1 GCF_026224925.1 Pseudomonas sp.
GCTACATCCGAGCCATCGATCAAGAAAGCCATAAGCGTCTGTTTATCGAAGCCATCCAGCGCGCCGCACACAGCATTGATTTGCCGTTGATCGCCGAACGTGTAGAAACTGACGGGGAATTTCAGGTGATTCGTGAGATGGGAATAGAAGGTGTGCAAGGCCAGTTGTTTGGTCAACCGGCGCCGTGGAGCCTGTAGGACCGAACTCATATGGGAAATGGTATACCTGACACACTGTCGAAACTGTATCTGTAGTCAACTTGTTGGCGAAGCGGTGCACCTGATTCGCCGCGGTGACCTTCGCCAGCAAGTTGCCTACAGGCTCTTCATTCAGCACACCATATTGAGCTGATCTTGATCTAGTGGAGCTTGCCTGCGAAGGCGGTGCAGCAATCACCGCCAAATCATCAGCCAATCAGCGCACCACACGTCCCGACACAAAGTGCGCAACGTCGTTATACCCAGGCGTCGACGCGTGCCCCGGTGTGACCAGCGAGTCGATGAACGCTTCGTCTTCGGCGGTGATTTTGACGCTTTGGGCTTTGGTATAACCGTCCCATTGCTCCTCGGTGCGCGGTCCAACGATGGCCGATGTGACCGCCTGATTGTTCAGCACCCATGCGATAGCGAACTCGACGATACCTACGCCTTTTTCCTGAGTGTACTGCTGAATCTTCTGAGCGATACGCAGCGATTCAACTCTCCACTCAGTTTCCAGAATGCGTTTGTCCTGGCGTCCCGCACGGCTGTTGCTGTCGGGGGCAATATCAGGCGCATATTTGCCGCTGAGCACGCCACGGGCCAACGGGCTGTAAGGCACAACACCCAGTCCGTGGTACTCGGCAACCGTGATTTGCTCAAGCTCAGCTTGGCGATTGGTAATGTTGTAGAGCGGTTGGCTAATCACCGGTTTGTCCACGCCCAGTCGCTGGGCGATGTTAACCAGCTCTGCAATGCGCCAGCCACGAAAGTTTGACACGCCCCAGTAGCGAATTTTGCCCTGGCGCAGCAGGTCGCCGATGGCCGATACCGTCACTTCCAGCGGCGTATTGTGGTCTTCGCGGTGCAGGTAATAGATGTCCACATAGTCGGTATCGAGGCGGCTCAAGCTGGCATCGATGCAATTGAAAATGTGCTTGCGGCTCAACCCGCCGGTGTTTGGCGTGTTACCGGCGTGGGGTGAACCCACTTTGGTTGCCAGCACCCAATCACTACGGCGAGAAGCGATAGCTTTGCCGACTATCTCCTCGGAACGTCCAGCGTTATAAACGTCCGCCGTGTCGATGAAATTGACCCCTTGATCCCAGGCCTTGTCGATGATGCGCCGGGACTCTTCAGCGCCGGTCTGCTCGCCAAACATCATAGAACCGAGGGTTAATGTGGATACGCGCAGGCCGGACTGGCCGAGAATGCGATAAGTCATTGCTCTGATCCTTTTTAAAAGGTTGAAGGTGACTGCGAAACTGCATCAATTTGTGTGGCTACCGTCCGCAATCTTCCCGTCTTTGTCAAATACCGGAAAGTGATGTTCACCAATGATTTACTGCCTTCACACTTTTCCAACGCGCAAAATTAAGCCCGGCAAAAGCCGGGCTGAAAGGGAACGCTGAAGCTATTAGCTATTAGCTATTAGCTATTAGCTATTAGCTAATGCGATTCGCACCGACGTGATCGGCACCATCAGCGGCTACGCGGTTCGCACCGACGTGATCGGCACCATCAGCGGCTACACGGTTAGCACCGACGTGATCAGCGCCATCTGAAGCAACCTGGGCGGCGTGGATATGAGCCGAACCGTCTGCTGCGAATGCTGGAAGAGCGAAAGTGCTGCTAGCCAATACCGAAAAAGCCAAGCCAAAAATCAGTTTTGAAGTTTTCATGTTAGTTGCTCCGAAAGTGTTGTTAGTTGTTTAACTGGGTATGGAACTGATTTTACGCCGCGCTGTTTTATTAAGAAGTCAATACGAGTGGTAGCGATCATCGTTGAAAATGATAGTTCGGATAAGCCTAGTAATTTCATAGGGTTAGGCATCAAATTTGCTCCCTTGTAGGAGCGAACTTGTTCGCGATCGACTGCGCAGCAGTCGTAAAGCCTGCTGCCTAAACTTTGACCATGGCAGCGGCGGCTAATGTTTTTGGAACGCTTTGCGATTCATCGCGAGCAAGCTCCTACACCGACGTGCCATGTTCCGTTTCGGATTTGATCCTGCGCCCACTTAAAAAGCACAACGTGCCGCCCACCGCTGTCAGGCAGCTCAGCACGTAAAACATACTGGAGGGGGTCGAATTGATCAGCAGATAGCCGCAGATAACCGGGCTAAGGGCGCCGCCAAAAGCTGCAAGGTTTTGCGCGCCGTAATAGCTGCCGCGCAGGACTTCGGGGGCGATGGTGTCGATGAACAGGTATTCAGCCGGGTAGATGATCATCTCGCCCAGAGTGAAAATGAACATCGCCACACACCAGGAGAGCATGCTGGCGGCGTGACTAAACCCGATCAGTCCAGCGATAAAAAATACCGTCCCCA
>NZ_JAMFRV010000545.1 GCF_026224925.1 Pseudomonas sp.
ACAGGTTGTTGAGGGTTTCCAGTAATCGGATGTAGTAGATGGGTTTGCGAAACAGGTCCAGAACCTGCAGGCGCAGAAGGTCGCTGACGTCTTCCATGTCGGCGTGGCCAGAGGTAACGATCACGGGTAAGTGTTGGCGTGAGGTGTGTTCGCGCAGGCGCTTGATCAGCGACAGGCCGCTTTCTTCCGGCATGCGCAGGTCGGTGATGACCAGAGCAATGTCCGGATGCAACGTCAATTGCTGCAAGGCGACTTTAACTGAGGTCGCCGTGAAGCAAACGAAACCCTCGCCCTCAAGCAACTCCGCCAGTTCATCGATGGCGTCCTCTTCGTCATCCACCAGTAGAAGTTCTTGGCGCATTGGAGCTGGGGCAGCCATAGGAATTACCCTTGTTGAGAGGACCGCGAAGGTTAAGGTTTAGCCGTCATGGGATGGCGGTCCCGCCAACTGCCGTCAATATTCCGTTGAAGATGATTTTAACTCGAGCCCCTACGGGTGTAATAAAGGCGACGAGGATGACCGCGACCATGGACGCCACAATGGCGTACTCAATCGCCGAAGCGCCGGAGCGATCGTTCAAGAATAATCTGATTCGAATTATAAGATAAGTAAGGAACATCCAAGTTCTCCTCGCACTCAAGGATACTGCTGCTGCAATCAGTGCAGCCTCACTCCCTTGTGTACCTACAGCATTGACGTCAAACACCGACCCGGCAACTGTAATAAAGTATTAATCATAAAGTTATAATTCAAACGTGGGTTCCCAATAGCCGTAAATTTCATGTGCTTATTGATCAGTGAAACATATTTTTAATCCGTCATGACTTTTTTCATTGGCTACGCTACCTTCAAATAGCCAATTGATTACTTGTTCATAGCTGCCTGATTGCGACGTTGACTTGTTTTAAACAAAACAGGGTTATGCAGTGGGAAAGGGAGAGCCGTCATGAACAGTCGCGTTACCATGGGATTTGCTGTTTTATTGTTGCTCGGAGCGCTATTTGCCGGGTATTGGGGCCTTGTTTTAAGTCGCCCGACTGTTGCGCCAGCAGAGGCGCAGGTCGCTCAAACGTCGGCCCCCGTGGTGGTTACTCCGGTTGCCCAGCCAATTGAAGACTCCTTGCGCCAACCCGTTTTGGTGTTGACCCGGGATCTACCCCCGGACACACCGATTACTGCGGCTGACCTGCTGATCGAGCGCGTCAAATTAGCCCCGGTCGGCAGTTTCACCAAACTTGACGACGCGCTGGGCCGTAGTGCTGCCCGAGCACTGTCGGCGGGCACGTGGCTCAGTGACAGCAGCTTTGACGCCGGTGGTTCATTGGCACGCATGATCCGCCCCAACGAGCGTGCCTTGGCCGTGGCCATCGATGAAGTCATCGGTGCGGGCGGCCAGCTCAGCCCTGGCGACTTTGTCGATGTGTTGCTGTTCCTGCCGCAGGACGCGTTCAATCCCGACAAGTCGGCGCAACTGGTGATCCCGGCGCTGCGCTTACTGAGCGTGGGTGAGTTGCTGGGGCCAACGATCGACGGGCAGGCGCCAGCGAAAGCGTTGAGCACCGACGAAAAGCTCAAGCTTGAGCAGCGCAGAAGTTCGGCACGTAACGTGGTGCTGGCGGTGCCGGAGCAGTTGCTCAGCCGACTGATGCTGGCGACTCAATCCGGCACGTTACGCTTGGCCGTGCGCAGCGCTGAAGAAAAGAACTTGCAACGCTATTGGGCGGGTGAAAAGGATCTGGCGGCGCGTCTGGATTCCACCAATCGTAACCTCGTGCACTTCGCCCAGTTGACCCTCAGCAGCCCGACCAAGTCTGTCGCAGGGCCCGGTGCACCCCGTCCGGCGCGACAGATCGAAGTCATCCGTGGCAACCAAATCACGCAACAAACTCCCTGATTGAGCAAGGAATGCAATTCATGAGTAGTGGTTCCATGCTGATGTTGAAGCAAGCTTGCGCGACCTTGATGGTCGTGGGGCTGCACTGTGGTAACGCCCTCGCAGCGCCGGCTGGCTGCGCGCAATTGGCGGTGCTGCCGTCTGTGATCGAGGTAGGGCAGGGCTTACAGCAGGACATACATTCACCGGTGGCCATCACGCGCCTGGCAGTGGGTGATGCGAAAATTGCCGACGTGAACGTCAAAGGCGATCAAGGTTTTCTACTGACGGGCGTCAGTCCAGGCGCCACCAGCCTGATGGTATGGACCGCCTGTTCTGCATCGCCCCGGCAAAGCATGGTGTTCGTCCAGGGCCGCTCCACCGCGGCGCTGACCAATACGGTGGTGGCTCCTTCGGAAGACCTGACGCTGGTCAATCAAGTGCAGACCGATATCCGCTTCGTGGAAATCAGTCGTACCAAATTGAAGGAAGCCAGCACCTCGATTTTCGGCAAGGGCGGCAACTTTCTGTTCGGCTCGCCGGGAACCGTGTCTGGTGCGACTGTGACGCCCGGCACGATCGGCATCCTTCCTCAGATCCCCCTCAACAACGGCGCGTTCAATATTGTCGCGGGCAACAGCAAAGTGCTGGGCATGCTCAATGCGCTGGAAAGCAGTGGTTTCGCCTACACCTTGGCGCGGCCGAGCCTGGTGGCATTAAGCGGGCAGAGTGCGAGCTTTTTGGCGGGGGGGGAAATTCCGATCCCGGTGCCGAACGGCCAGGGCAACGGCATTTCCATCGAGTACAAAGAGTTCGGCGTGCGCCTGACCCTGACCCCCACGGTGATTGGACGTAATCGCATCGCCCTGAAAGTCGCTCCCGAGGTCAGCGAGTTGGACTACTCCAATGGCGTGACCATCGCCGGGACCATAGTGCCGGCGCTGACTATCCGTCGCACCGATACCAGCATCAATCTGGCTGATGGGGAGAGCTTCGTGGTCAGTGGCTTGATCAGTACCAAAAACACCTCGACGGTGGGCAAATTCCCAGGGTTAGGTGACATTCCGATCATCGGCGCGCTGTTTCGTAATTCACAGGTCAACCGCGAAGAGCAGGAACTGCTGATGATCGTGACGCCGCATTTGGTCCAGCCATTGGCCGCAAATGCGCCGCTGCCATCGTTACCGGGCGAGAAGTTGCGCAACTACGACCCGAATTTCTTCCAAATGTATTTCCTCGAAAATGGCAATTTCGACCGCCGCACCGGGCTCTCCCAATGAGCCATAGCCTGAGTCAGACCTTTTTGGCAATTACCCGCACCAGCACCGACCTTGAATGGCTTCAGGGTGCGCTTGCGCCGCTCGGCCAAGTGGTCGGGGCGAGTACCGGCAACCTTGATGAGCTGTTGGCACTGGTAGACGTCACCTTTTCCAGCCTGTTGTTTGTCGGTCTTGATCGAGAGCATCTGGTGACCCAGTGCGCGTTGATCGAGGGTGCGCTGGAAGCTAAACCGATGCTCGCCATCGTGGCGTTGGGCGATGGCATGGACAACCAGTTGGTGCTTAACGCCATGCGCGCCGGGGCACGGGATTTCGTCGCCTACGGCTCCCGTTCCAGCGAAGTGGCGGGACTGGTCAGACGCCTGGGTAAACGCCTGCCGCCGGTGGCGCCGAATCCAAACATGGGCGGGCTAACCGTGCTGTATGGCGCGCAATGTGATGCCGATGGCGCCATGCTTGCTACACACTTGGCGTTGGTGGTGCAGGGTTGCGGCCAGCGCACCTTGCTGCTGGACCTCGGCCTGCCGCGCGGCGACAGCTTGGCGATGCTCGGCCTAGAAGCGTCGTTTAATTTTGGCGATGCCGTACGTCATTTGCGACGGCTGGACGCCACGTTGATCGACAGCGCGTTCACCACCGAGCCGTCGGGTTTACGCATTCTGGCGTACGCCGACGGTGATGACTTGCTGGAAAACACCAGTGCAGCCGAGTTGTACATGTTGCTCAGTTCTCTACGTCAACATTTCCAGCATGTGGTGGTGAACCTGGTGGGGCAGCCGGACAGCGAAGCGCTGCGCACGTTCGTTCTTCACTGCGATCAGGTGCTGTGGTGTGTAGATCAAAGTGTGCTTGATTGCCGACGCAATCTGGCGGTGCTTAATCTGTGGCGAGAAAAGGGCATGAAGTTGCAGCACGCCGGGCTGCTGATCGACCGCTATCTGCGCCCGGTTGCCCCCAATTCCGAAGACCTGGGTAAGACATTCGCGCTGCCCGTGCTCGCGGTACTGCCGTTTAGTCCAGAGTTGCGCCTAAATGCCAAGAACCAAGGCGTGCCGCTGTTCGAGTTGGTGCCACGCGAGCCTTTATGTCAGGCCTTACGTGCGCTGGGTGAGCGCCTTGCCAGGCGTTCTGAAACTGTAAGCAAACCCCAGGGAAGCTGGCTTAACCGACTGTGGGGGAGTAAATGAGCACGGAAAAGTTATTTGGTGTGCCGTCCCGAACGTCCGGCGGCAGTAACGACACTCAGGGCCTGAAGCTGATCCTGCACCGATACATCATCGACGCCATTGAGGAGACCGGTAAAAATCTGTTGGAAGGCTCGCGCCCGGCGTTAGCGCAGTTCGTTACCGACAAGGTGGGTGAATACATAGGTCGGTTGCACTTGGCGATTTCCCGCTACGAAATGGAGCGCCTGGCGGAGGAATTGGTCGATGAGTTGACCGGGTTTGGTCCGCTGGAAGTATTGCTGCGCGACCAATCGGTGACCGAGATTCTGGTCAACGGGCCGCACAAAGTCTTCATCGAACGCAATGGCGTGTTGCACCACACCGACCTGCGTTTTATCGATGCGCATCACGTCGAGCGGGTGATGCAGCGCATTCTTGCGCCGCTGGGCCGTCGTCTGGATGAGTCATCGCCAATGGTCGATGCGCGGATGCCTGATGGCAGCCGAGTCAACGCGATCATTCCCCCCATCGCATTGGATGGCCCTTGCCTGTCGATTCGAAAGTTTCGCAAGGACATGCTCAAAAGCGCTGACCTGATGGCGATGCAAACCATTGATCAGCCTATTTTTGAGTTCTTCGAGGAAGCCGTTAGCAAGCGTTGCAACATCTTGGTCAGCGGCGGCACCGGTACAGGCAAAACCACCTTGCTCAACATACTGAGCCAACTGATCGCCCCCCACGAACGGCTGGTGACCATCGAAGACGTCGCCGAATTACAGCTCGGTCATCCACACGTCGTACGCCTGGAAACCCGACCGCCGAATGCCGAAGGTCACGGCGAGGTGCGTTCCAGTGACCTGATACGCAACGCCCTGCGGATGCGTCCGGACCGCATCATCCTCGGCGAAATTCGCGGTGTGGAAGTGCTGGACGTGGTCACGGCAATGAACACTGGTCACGACGGATCAATGAGCACCATACACGCCAATAATGCACAGGATGCGCTGCTGCGGCTGGAGACATTGGTGGGTTTGACAGGTCGCCAAGTGGCAGAAAAAACGTTGCGGCAGATGATCTGCGCGGCGCTGGACGTGGTGATTCAACTGACCCGTATGCCTGACGGTCGACGCTGTGTTAGCGAGGTGGTGGAAGTGGTTGGGGTGCGCGACGACGTGTACGTGACCAACACTTTGTTTCGCCTGGATCGACGCAGTGGTTTTGGCTTCCTGCGTGAAGCGGTGAACCCGGCCGGGGATAAACTCCGGCGCGATTTTTAACCAGGTCGAGGTCGTTACTAAGGAGTGATAAAGATGGCGGCACCGCTGTTGCTGGCATTGGCCTTTGTATTTTTGTTCTTGGCATCGGCATCGCTGTTTTATCGCAGCCGGCGCAAAAGCGCGATCGAGCGTGTGATGGTACGTCTGGCTCACGGGCAACCGACGGTGCAAACCGACCGACCTGGCATGGCGCGTCTGGAGCTGGCTTTTTTGCGCGCCGGGCTGGGTCGGCCAGCCGACAGTCTGAACAGGTCGCTGGTGTTGTGGCTGGTATTAATGGTGCTGGGCTATCTGGTCGGGAAATGGGTTGGCGTACTGCTGGCGGTGCTGATCCCACCGCTACTGCTGCGTATGTACGTTGCCTGGCGTTATCAGCGTCGGGTACGGCGAATGATCGAGCAGTTACCGCAGATGCTTGACCATGCCGTGCGCAGCCTTAAGTCCGGTCGCACCTTGGCTGATGCGGTGTTGCAGGGCATTGAGTCGGCCAGTGATCCACTACAAAGCGCCATGCGTAGGATTCAGCGTAGCGTGCAGTTGGGCGTTAGCTTGCCCGATGCCACACAGGACTTTGCTGACTTGTACAACAAAGAGGAGTTTCGCGTGTTTGCTCTCGGCCTAAGGGTCAATCACCGGTACGGCGGTAATGCCAGCGAACTGCTGGAGAACCTGATCAAACTGATTCGGGAGCGCGAACAAGGTGCCCGTCAGTTACGCGCCATGACCGGTGAAACGCGGATGACCGCCTGGGTCCTGGCGCTGCTGCCGATAGGTATGGTCGGTTACTTTTTGTTGGTCAACCCCCACTACCTGATGAATATGTGGAACGACAGCAGTGGGCAACACATGCTGCTGGCGGCTTTTACCTTTCAGGTACTCGGTTGTCTGGTGCTGTGGCGCATGTTGCGGAGTATTTGAAATGGCCCTACTGATCTGTGCGTTGCTTCTCTTGGCTGGCGCCGCGCTGTTGTTCAGTCAATTGGCCAAGCAGCGCCGCAGCGAGCGCCAAGTCGCGCGACGACTGCACGGGCAAATGGCAAGCGATAGCCGCTTCGGCAGTTGGCTTCGTTTGCTGGGTGACAGTCGGTTTGGCCAGCGCTCGGTCAGTCTCGACGGCGAAACTCAGATGTTGCTTAACCGCCTGGGCTGGCGGCGGGCCAGGGAGCGCTCTCTCTACGCGGCTTTTCAGGTGGGCGTGCCATTGGTGTTGCTTGGCGTGGTTTGGCTGGGCCAGCATTTCTTTTATCAGACCGTGGAGTACCCATTTCTTGCCCCAATGTTCGCGTTGGGCATCGGTTATCTAGTGCCCAAGCGTTTATTGGCCATGGCTGCCGCGCGCAGGCAAAAGCGCTTGGCGACAGAAGTCTCAATCTTTATCCCGTTGCTGCGGATTTTGTTCGAGTCTGGCATGGCCGTAGAGCAGGCGATACGCGTGCTGAGCGGTGAAGGCAAGCAACTGCTGCCGATCTTGTCCGACGAGCTACGCATGGTGCTGGTGCGCGTGGATTCGGGCCTGGAGTTGGGTGAAGAACTGAGCAAAACCGCAGCCTTATTGGCGGTCGACGAATTCGGCGATACCTGCGTGATTCTCAATCAGTTGATCCAGCAGGGCGGTGGTGCAATGAAATCACTGCTGACCCTCAAGCAATTACTCGACGACAGACGTCTGACGCGATTGCAGGAATACATCTCCAAACTCTCGGCCAAGATGTCGATTGTGATGATGGTGTTTTTATTTCCTGCGCTCCTGATCGTGTTGGCTGGGCCGGGCTTTACGGCAATCGGCCACGCATTGCGTTCTTCGTGAACGGCTGTTGTTTCTCGGATCAAGGAGTGTGAGATGAAACGAATCTTTTTGTTTTTTGGGATGTTGTTGCTGGGGGGATGTGCCACCGATGGCGGGGCGCCGTGGATGCCATTTCCCGTTGCGACCACCGAGTGCGCCAAGCTCGGTTCCGATGATGAGTTAGCGCTTAACCTGGCCCAGGACATGGCCAACGAAGGGCGACTGCATGCCAGCCTGGCGAGCCTGGAAGCGATGCCCAATAACCTCGGCGAAGTGCGCTTGCGCAAGGCGCGGGTTTTGCGTTTGTTGGGTAGCAACGAAGCTGAACCGTTGTACCGCAGTTTGTTAGGCACCTGTCGCGCCGCAGAAGGCGAACATGGGCTTGGCCAGTTGGCGGTGGCGCGCGGCGACAACGATCAGGCACTGAAGCATTTGACCAACGCGATGCGGCTAGCGCCCACCGATGAAAAAATCCGCAATGACCTGGGCGTGGTTTATCTCAATCAGTTGAATCTGGAGCAGGCACGCTTTCAGTTCTTGACCGCGATTGAATTGAAACAGTCCGACACGCTGGCGGCAGTCAACCTGGTCACGGTGCTGCTGTATCAAGACAACTGGAAGCAAGCCGCTGAGTTGGTCTCCCGCGTGGGGTTGACCCCGGAGCAATTCAGCGAGGCTCAGGCCCGGGCCGAGCACCTCAAAGAGCCCGCCAGCAACCGTGCCGCCGGCCTTGATCGGGTCGCCGCGGTAATTGATTCATCGGCTTCGAAATGAACAGGGAGGCACCTATGAAGGGTTCAATTTCCTTCTGCATATTGTTGGCGCTTACGTCGGGAGGCGCCTGGGCCATTGAGGCTGGGCCTTCTTCCGCGCAGCAACAGGAGACCGAAAACTGGCTGCAGTTGCAGCCTCGGGCCACAGCGGCGTCGCCGATCAAACAGGTCTCGACTCAAGCTGAACGGGAGGCTAGTTTTCAGCGGTGGCTGAAAAGCTATACCCACGAGATATCGGAATTTTACGAGCAGGGGGCGGGCGGAAAGGTCTCTGGCGGCAATAGCCATTGAGACTGCAATCAATCTGGATAGCACAGAGCTTGTGGGAGCGAACTTGTTCGCGAATGATGCGGCGCGGTGTTTCAGGTGCACCGCGTTGTTCGCTTCCCGAATGAACTCGCTCCCACAGGGAATCTGCAGAGAGTGATTAATGCGCGGTAGCGCGGTGGTGCGGGGTTGAGCGGCTGGGTGATAGCGCCAGCGCGAGCTGCGTGCGGTTGTGCATATGGGTCAGGCGCAACACCTGGGAAACATAGAGCTTCACCGTATTTTCGGTAATGCCCAGTTCACACGCGATCTGGTAGTTGGTTTGGCCCTTGCCTACCAAATGGGCAACGTCCATCTGACGCGGTGATAATGGGTCAAAAATGGCCGGGATTGCGATTTTTTCCAACTGACCTTCGACGCCGCTGAGGTCAGAGGTCGACGCTGAGGCCGGTTTACGACGTACCTTATCCAGGTCTTGATAAATATCATCGATAGACGCGGCCAAGAACTTCAGCTTGTCGTTTAAATGGCCGAGATGCTGATGACTTTTGTGCCGCTCTTGCAGAGCCAACTCCTGGCGTTGTATGCCTTCCAATAACTCGTTCAGGTTGACCGGCTTTTGATAATAGTCAGCGATACCGGCGCGCAACGCTTTGATCACATCTTGCTTCTCGGCGCGTCCGGTAAGCATGATGGATTCAAAGACGCGGGTTTTACCGGCAATTCGTTTAAGTTCGTTTACTAATTCAATGCCGCTCATGCCGGGCATGTCCAAATCACACAGCACCAGGCCGACCTGAGTTTCATCGGTAAACTGCTTGATCGCTTCATGACTGGAATAACACCGCACACAGTTATAACCACTGCTCTCCAGAAATTCGCTCAACTCATCCACG
>NZ_JAMFRV010000546.1 GCF_026224925.1 Pseudomonas sp.
GATTGCGCTGTTCGCCGCGTTCGAAGCCATGATCCTGACACTGCTGCCAATCTACTGTGTGCAACAGGGCTTTACGCCTGAAATCTCGTTATTCATGGTCAGCACCGTGGTGGTGGGCGATGCATTGTTGCAGCTGCCGATTGGCGCTTTGGCTGATCGGGTGTCCCGGCGGACCCTGTTTTCGGGATGCGCGCTGATGTTGATGGTGTCCAGCCTGGCCATTCCGTTGCTCATCGATACGCCATTGATCTGGCCGGTATGGGTGCTGTTCGGGGCCAGCGCTGGCGGACTGTTTACCCTGTCGCTGATTCTAATTGGCGAGCGTTATCGCGATGACGCGCTGGTGCGTGCCAACGCTCACGTCGCTCAGCTATGGGGCATTGGTTGCCTGCTGGGACCTTTGGCTGCGGGTGCTGGCAGCCAATGGGTCAGTGGCCATTCTTTGCCGCTGCTGATGGCGGTAGGCGCATTGGGTCTGGTAATTCTGTCCTTGCGCCGCGGGGCGTTCGGCGTGCAGCCGGTGATGGCTTAGGGGTGATTTGTCATCATGCAACTTCGCTCAACAGGCGAGTGATGGTTGATCCCACCGTTTTTACCGCGTCTTCAATCTCAGCCGTCGGCTTGGAGGCGTAATTCATCCTCAGACAGTTCCGATACTTGCCTGCAGCCGAGAAAATACTGCCGCCCGCCACTTGAACGCCCTGGCCAAGCAATGCGCGGTTCAGGCGCAATGTGTCGAAATCTTCCGGTAGCTCAATCCACAGCATAAAACCACCTTGGGGCCGACTGACCCGAGTGCCTTGTGGGAAGTAGCGCATGACCCAGTCAGTCATTTGATCGCGAGCACGCTGATATTGCCCACGCACGCGCCGCAAGTGCGGTTCGTAGTGACCTTCCTTAAGAAATTCGGTGATAGCCAGCTGTGGTTGGGTAGCGGTGCAACCGGTGCTGATGTATTTCATGTGCAGCACTTGTTCCAGATAACGACCGGGCGCGACCCAGCCGATACGCAAACCAGGCGCGAGGGTTTTCGAGAACGAACTGCACAGTAAGACGCGACCATCTTCATCGAAGGACTTTATCGTGCGTGGGCGGGGGTAGGTGTAGGCCAAATCACCGTAAACATCGTCTTCGATAATGGCTACGTCGAAGCGCTGGGCCAAGGTCAGCAGGGCTTTTTTGTGCGCCTCCGGCATGACATAACCCAGCGGATTGTTGCAGTTTGGGGTCAGTTGAATGGCTTTGATTGGCCATTGCTCCAGCGCCAACTCCAGCGCTTCGAGGCTGATGCCGGTAATGGGATCGGTAGGAATTTCCAGCGCTTTCATGCCGAAGCCCTTCAGCATCTGCATGACCCCGTGGAAGCTCGGCGAGTCCACGGCAACGATATCGCCCGGCCCGCAGATCGCGCGCAGGCTGGTGGACAGCGCCTCGCTGCAGCCCGTGGTAATCACTAAATCGTTGGTGGTGAGCTGGCAGCCGGAATCGAGTAGCAATCGGGCTATCTGTTCCCGCAGTCCTTGGGTGCCGTAGATGTTGTCGTAATACAGGCCAGGCATGTCTTGACGGCGACTGATGGTCGCCAGCGAGCGCAGCAAGGGTTTCAGCGTCGGGCTGGTGATGTCCGGCATACCACGGCCCAACTGGATCACATCCTTGTTGGGCACGACGCTGATCAGTTCCAGCACCTGGTCCCACTGGGAAATTTCCACCGGTCGTAGTGTGGGTCTTCCTACTACCGGCAAGGCAGGGGCCTTGCGTCCAGCCGGAACGAAATACCCTGACTTGGGTTTCGGCGCGGCCAATCCGTTGTCTTCCAGCAACCGATATGCCTGCTGCACCGTGCTCAAGCTCACCCCATGTTCCACGCTCAATGCGCGAACTGAAGGCAGGCGGTCGCCGGGGCGATAGAAGCCGTTTTCAATGCGCTCGCCGAGCAGGTCCGCGAGGTTGACGTAAAGGGTCATGGTGTAATCTCGGCAGGTTATCGTTTCGTTGACCAGTACAGATTTCATCAAAATACAGGATTCAGAGGCGTGAATGCATCCTCTGTATGGAAAAAATTTGTAATTTTTGGATCTGTAATGGATTTGCTTCCGACGTCATGATTTAGCCAGACGCAAAACGATGACGGAGGGTTGCAAGATGAACGGGATGAGCGATGTACGGCTGATGCTGCACGGTCAGGAACTGCTGGAAGCGCAGAGGCCTTCGATCAAGCTGAAATGCGCGCCAGCTTTCAACCGCTGGGGTGTTTTCCGCCATCGCTGGGTCACCCGCAAAGTGCTGCTTGAACTGGACGCAGAGCAGCTTCGCGACATCGGCATCACGGGAGAGCAGGCGCGCGCAGAAGGGCTAAAGCCATTCTGGCGCTGATATCAGCGCAGCTCTTTCAACCGGTGCCACAGCATGCCCAGGGCCAATAGCGGCGAGCGCAGGGCTTTCCCGCCTGGAAAGGTCATGTGTGGCACTCGGGCGAACAGCTCGAAGCCATCACTGTGCTGTCCGCTGATGGCTTCGGCCAGCAGTCGGCCGGCCAAGTGTGTGGCGTTCAGTCCATGGCCGGAATAAGCCTGTGCGTAATACACATTGGGATGACTGCTGAGTCGGCCAATCTGCGGCAAGCGATTGGCGCCGATGCCGATCATGCCGCCCCATTGGTAATCAATGTGGACATTGGCCAGTTGCGGAAAAACTTCCAGCATCTTCGGTCGCATATAGGCCGCGATGTCTTTTGGGTCGCGCCCCGAGTAATGACAGGCGCCACCGAACAACAAACGTCGATCAGCCGAGAGCCGGTAATAGTCAACGGTCACCCGCTGGTCGCAGACCGCCATGTTCTGCGGCAACAGCTCGTTGGCCTGCGCAGCGCTCAGTGGCTCGGTAGCAATGATGTAGCTGCCTGCCGCCAACACCTTGCCGCCCAGTAGCGGATTCAAGTCATTTAGATAGGCGTTGCAGCCCAGCACCAATGTATTGGCGTGTACCGAGCCGTGGGCAGTTTGCACGCGGATTTGTGGGCCGTAGTCGATGTCGGTCACCGCCGAGTGTTCATAGATCTGTACGCCCAAGTCCCGCGCAACCCGAGCCTCGCCGAGCGCCAGATTCAACGGGTGCAGGTGACCAGAGCCCATGTCGATTAGCCCGCCAACGTAACGATCTGATCCCACCACGCTGTGCATTTCGTCCGCCTGAAGTAAGCGCAACTCATGGCCGTAGCCAAGGCTCAGCAATTCTTCGGCGTCGGCGGCCAAATGCACCAGGTCACGGGGTTTGTTGGCGAGATCGCAATAACCCCACGTCAGGTCGCATTCGATCTGGTAGTGCTGCACGCGCTGGCGCACGATCTCTACCGCTTCTAATCCCATGAGTTTCAGATGGCGCACGCCGTCGTTGCCGATCACTGGGCGGAATTGCTCCACGCCATGTCCAACGCCGCGAATCAATTGTCCGCCATTGCGACCGCTGGCCCCCCAGCCGATTTTGCGTGCTTCCAGCAGCACGACACTCAACCCGCGTTCGGCCAGTTCAATCGCCGTGTTCAGCCCGGTAAAACCACCGCCAACCACGCACACATCAACCTTTAGCGCTTGCGTCAGTGTCGGATGATCCGGCTGCGCATGGCTGCTGGCGGCGTAATAAGAAGCTATATGCTGACCGTTGTTTATCGGCTGCTGAACGCGGGCGTTCATGTTGTTTTTCCTGCTTATGGTGTTTGGAAAATTTTACGCAGCATAGACGCCGGCGCTGACGAGGAGCAAGGTTCGGCCCGATGGCGCTGTCCGATGGGGCTTAAGTGAGGCAAAATCCCGTCTGATTTTTTCTTTCGGAAATACCTCGATGAGCTGCAACAGCCAGAAAATCCGCTTTCTTCGGCAGCAGATTCCATCATTCGAGTGCGTGCCCGGTTGCCACGATTGCTGTGGGCCGGTGACCACGTCGTCCGAAGAAATGTCCCGCCTGCCGCGCAAGACCGCCGCCGAGCAAGAGGCGGCGATGGACGAGCTGAACTGTGTGCACCTGGGCCCCAACGGCTGCACGGTGTATGAAGAGCGTCCGTTGATCTGCCGGCTGTTTGGCACCACGCCGAGCCTGCCATGCCCCAATGGCCGGCGGCCGGTGGAGATGATTCATCCGCGCGCGGAAAAGCAGGTCCACGAATACATCGCGACGACACGCCAGGTACTGGTCTAGGCCGCTTCTGAACGGGGCGCGATTTTTTTATTCCGGGATCGGCAGGTTCAAACTCTCTTTCACTTCTTCCATGACGATATAGCTCTTGGATTCGCGCACGTGGGGAAGTTTGAGCAGGATGTCGCCGAGCAACTTCCGGTACGACGCCATTTCTGAAATCCGCGCTTTGACCAAGTAGTCGAAGTCGCCAGACACCAAGTGGCATTCCAGTACATGCGGCAGTTTCAGCACGGCGCGGCGGAATTCTTCGAAGGTGTCCCCAGACTTATAGTCCAGGCTGATTTCAACGAAAACCAACAGGCTGGCCTTGAGGCTTTGCGGGTTCAGCCGGGCGTTGTAGCCCATGATGATCCCCTCGCGCTCAAGCCTGCGCACCCGTTCGGTACAGGGCGTGGTCGACAATCCCACGCGTTCCCCCAGCTCGGTAAATGAAATTCGACCGTCCGCTTGAAGGATGCGCAGGATGTTGCGATCGATCTTGTCCAGCTCACGTTTGGATTGGTGCTGGGTCCGCATGGGAAAAACCCCCTCTACTAAAGCCGTTATTGCCGAGAATTACCGCCGAATATACGTGTTTATATAGTGAAAAGAACTGCCCGTAGCTTTTTATACTGGGCATATCTTTGCTCTGAAGCACAAACATCAGCGGATATCCGCGATTGAGGGATTTACTATGCGAGTTCTGGTCCTTGGCAGCGGTGTGATCGGTACGACTACAGCCTATTATCTGGCGCGCGCCGGCTTTCAGGTGACCGTGGTCGACCGCCAACCTGCGGCGGCCATGGAAACCAGCTTCGCTAATGCTGGCCAGGTTTCCCCTGGCTACGCCTCCCCATGGGCAGCGCCAGGCGTGCCGCTCAAGGCCATTAAATGGTTGCTGCAGCGCCACTCGCCGCTGGCGATCAAGCCCACCGCCGATATTGATCAATACCTGTGGATGGCGCAGATGCTGCGTAATTGCACAGCCAGCCGTTATGCCGTGAACAAAGAGCGCATGGTGCGTCTGTCAGAGTACAGCCGCGATTGCCTCGATGAGCTGCGTATCGAAACCGGTATCGCTTACGAAGGCCGCAGCCTGGGTACGACGCAACTGTTCCGCACTCAAGAGCAGCTCGACAACGCCGCCAAGGACATTGCTGTCCTGCAGCAATCTGGCGTGCCTTATGAGTTGCTCGACCGTGCAGGTATTGCTCGAGTAGAGCCGGCACTGGCCGGCGTCACCAATATCCTTGCTGGTGCGTTGCGCTTGCCGAACGATCAGACCGGTGATTGCCAATTGTTCACCACGCGTTTGGCCGAGATGGCCGTCAAGTTGGGCGTAGAGTTTCGTTTCGGTCAGTCCATCGAACGGCTCGACTTTGCGGGTGACCGGATCAACGGCGTATGGATCGACGGTAAGCTTGAAACCGCAGACCGCTATGTATTGGCGCTGGGCAGCTATTCTCCGCAGTTGCTCAAGCCGTTGGGGATTCGTGCCCCGGTGTATCCGCTCAAGGGTTACTCGCTGACGGTGCCGATCACCAATCCAGCCATGGCCCCGACATCCACTATTCTCGACGAGACCTACAAGGTCGCGATCACCCGTTTCGACAACCGTATTCGCGTTGGCGGCATGGCGGAAATCGCTGGTTTCGATCTGACGCTTAATCCGCGTCGGCGTGAAACACTGGAGATGATCGTCGGCGACCTCTATCCTCAGGGCGGTGATGTGGCTCAAGCCAGTTTTTGGACTGGCCTGCGCCCAACCACGCCGGATGGCACGCCAATTGTTGGCGCAACGCCATTTCGAAATCTGTTTCTTAATACCGGCCACGGTACACTCGGCTGGACCATGGCGTGCGGTTCTGGTCGCTTGTTGGCCGATTTGATGGCCGTCAAAACACCCCAGATCAGTGCTGAAGGCCTCGATATTTCTCGCTACGGTAAAACCCAGGAGATCGTAAAACATGGCAATCCTGCGCCAGCTCACCAATGACCGCATGAGTCAGATCGTCGTCCATAACGGCACTGTTTATTTAGCCGGACAAGTGGCAGATGACCTGGCCGGCGGGATCGAGCAGCAAACCCGCGAGACGTTGGCTAATATCGAGCGCTTGCTTGATTTGGCTGGTACCGACACTTCTCGGATACTGTCGGTGACGATTTACTTGAAAGACATCGACGCGGATTTCGCGGGGATGAACAGCGTATGGGACAAGTGGCTGCCCAAAGGCACCGCACCGACCCGCGCCACCGTTGAGTCGAAGCTGTGCGAGCCAGAAATATTGGTTGAATTGTCCGTAGTCGCTGCGCTGCCGTAAATTTTCCCAGCCACAACGCAATCCAAATGTGGGAGCGAATTCATTCGCGAATGAATTCACCCCCACAGTTCATATCTCCCTTCATCTCAGAATCCCGCCGCCATGCGTCCAGCCCGCGCTTTGATTGATCTACAAGCCTTGCGTCATAACTATCAGTTAGCCCGTGAAACCACAGGTGCCAAGGCGCTCGCCGTGATCAAGGCCGATGCATACGGTCATGGTGCGGTGCGTTGTGCCCAAGCACTGGAAGCCGACGCTGACGGGTTTGCTGTTGCCTGCATCGAAGAGGCGCTGGAACTGCGCGAAGCGGGGATTCGTGCACCGATTTTACTGTTGGAAGGGTTTTTCGAAGCGAGCGAGCTGCCACTGATCGTCAAACACGACTTTTGGTGCGTGGTGCATTCGTTATGGCAACTCGACGCCATTGAGCAGGCAAGCATCGCCAAACCGCTGACTGTCTGGCTGAAACTGGACTCGGGCATGCACCGTGTAGGCCTGCACCCAGCGGACTACAACGCCGGTTACCAGCGCCTGTTAAACAGCGGCAAGGTCGCGCACGTGGTCCTGATGAGTCACTTTGCCCGTGCTGACGAGCTGGACTGCTCGCGCAGCGACGAACAAGTCGCGATATTCACAACGGCTACCCGAGGGATAAATGCGCCCATCAGTTTGCGCAATTCGCCTGCGGTAATGGGTTGGCCAAAGATCCCAAGCGACTGGGTACGCCCAGGGATTTTACTGTATGGCGCGACGCCATTCGATCATCCGCAAAGCGTGGCCGCACGTCTGCAGCCGGTCATGACCCTGGAATCGAAAGTCATTTGCGTGCGTGAGCTGCCTGCTGGCGAACCCATTGGTTACGGCGGCGGTTTCGTTACGGACCGAGCGATGCGTATCGGCGTGGTGGCCATGGGTTATGCCGACGGTTACCCGCGTCAGGCACCGACCGGCACTCCGGTTTTCATCGACGGGCAGCCGAGCCGTTTGCTCGGTCGAGTGTCCATGGACATGCTGTGTGTTGACTTGACTGATGTGCCGCACACCGGTCTGGGCAGCACAGTCGAACTGTGGGGTAAAAACGTCTTGGCCAGCGACGTCGCGGCTCACGCCGGTACTATTCCCTATCAGATATTTTGTAATCTACGCCGGGTTCCAAGGCTCTATTGCGGCGCCTGACCGGCAGCCGTTTACTGTTGCGGATGCCATATTGTTTTCCCCCCGATAAGCAAATAAGACTTTCGCGACTGGGTTAGGGGTCGAAGTGTTGTAAATACTGAACGCTATCGCCATCATAACGTTCAATTTGACCGCACCTGACCAATAGGGGGACTCCAGCATTGGACGTCGGTGAACGACTGCAATCCATTCGCAAGCTCAAAGGTCTGTCCCAGCGTGAACTCGCCAAGCGAGCGGGCGTGACCAACAGCACTATCTCCATGATCGAGAAGAACAGCGTCAGCCCCTCGATCAGTTCTCTGAGAAAGGTGCTGGGTGGCATACCGATGTCCATGGTCGAGTTCTTTTCAGAGGAGCTGGAGCAGGAGAACCCGACCCAAGTGGTTTACAAGGCCAGCGAGCTGATCGACATTTCGGACGGTGCTGTCACCATGAAACTGGTTGGCAAAGCGCACCCAAGTCGGGCTATCGCTTTTCTCAGCGAGATCTATCCTCCAGGTGCGGACACCGGGGATGAAATGCTCGTTCATGAGGGCGAAGAAACCGGAATCATGATTGAAGGGCGCTTGGAACTGGTTGTGGGGGTTGAGACGTTCATCCTCGAAGCGGGCGACAGCTATTATTTCGAAAGCACCAAGCCTCATCGCTTCCGTAACCCGTTCGACGAACCGGCGCGACTAATCAGCGCAGCGACGCCAGCGAATTTTTGAATTAAATTACACCCTTGAACCAGAGGCGCGCTTTTTGGAAGAAGCATAGAGCGTCCACTGCAAGGCCTGACTTTCGGCAATATCCCCTGCGACTATAGGGTTGTTTCCGAGTGGCGGGCTAACCGTTATACTTGCGTCCGCCCCGAAGCTGTGGACTCGGGCGTGACTAGTCACCATGAGGGTGTAAGAGTGAATCTAATTAATAAGATACTGGCAGTACCCGCCGTCGTATTGGCCCTTTGGGCAGTTGCCGCTCAAGCTACGACCACTGACGATATCGCCAAGCGTCTGGAACCAGTAGGTCAAGTCTGCATACAAGGCAAGGAATGCGCTGGTATGGAGGTTGCCGCATCGGCCGCCGGTGGCGGCGGGGCGAAAAGCCCAGACGACATCATTGCCGGCCATTGCAACGCATGCCACGGCACCGGCTTGTTGGGTTCGCCGAAAATCGGTGACGCAGCCGACTGGGGCAAGCGCGGTAAAGAGCAGGGTGGTCTTGATGGCCTGCTGGCAAAAGCCATTACCGGGATCAACGCGATGCCGCCTAAAGGCACCTGCTCCGATTGCTCTGATGCAGAGCTGAAAGCCACCATCTCGAAAATGTCTGGTTTGAAGTAATTCAACCCGCAAAAAGAGCCGACGGTATGTCGGCTTTTTTGTGGGCGAATGAATCACGGACCTGTCCTTTGCAGTAAACACCCGGCAAGCTCGGTCCAACCTGAAACCAAGGATGTGCCGGGAGGGTTCAATGCCGCAGTCACACTCTGCTGTACACGCTATCGAAAACGCCGTCGACCACGTGCTGGCGCAACTGCCCGCGCATATTCACATGGGCCTGCCGTTGGGATTGGGCAAACCCAACTTTTTCGTCAACGCCTTGTATGCGCGAATCAGGCAACTGCCCGAACGGCAACTGACGATCTATACCGCGCTGTGCCTTGGGCGTCCGGAAATGGGCGAAGGCCTGCAAGAGCGCTTTCTTGAACCTTTCATAGACCGGGTATTTGGCGATTACCCCGAGTTGGACTTTCTGGCTGATTTGCACCGTGACAGTCTGCCGTCGAACATTCGTGTCGAGCAGTTCTTCATGTTGCCGGGCAGCCTGCTCAATAGCCACGCCGCACAACAGGATTACGTCAGCAGCAATTACAGCCATGCCGCCCGCGACATCAATGCCAACGGTTTGAACCTGGTGGCGCAACTGGTTGCCAGTGATCCGCAACGCCCAGGGCGTTTGAGTTTGAGCTGCAACCCCGACGTAACCCTGGACCTGTTACCGATGATCGCCAAGCGCAGGGCGGCGGGTGAAACCATCTTGTTGCTCGGCCAACTTCATGCCGGTTTGCCGTACATGCTCGGCGATGCAGAACTTGATGTAAGTGATTTCGACCTGTTGCTTGAGGATGAAGATCGCAGCACGTTGTTTTCCACGCCGAACATGCCGGTGGGGTTTCAGGATCACTTCATCGGTTTGCACACCAGCACCTTGGTGCGCGACGGCGGTACGTTGCAGATTGGTATTGGCGCCATGGGCGATGCGTTGACGGCAGCACTGCTGGCCCGACAGGCTGATAACGGCACTTACCGTGGCTTGCTCGACGAGTTGGACGCGACCACCTCTTGGCAGGGGCTAATCGAGCGTGAAGGTGGCGTTCAGCCGTTTGTTGACGGCTTGTACGGATGCAGTGAAATGTTCGTCAACGGCCTGTTGGTGTTGGTCGACGCCGGTATCGTGCGGCGTAAGGTCTATGCCGATGCGGACGTCCAACGTCAAGCCAACGCAGGGACACAGGACGAGTTGCTGCACCCCGAGGGCGTCATGGTTCACGGAGGATTTTTCCTCGGCCCGCGTAGTTTTTATCAGCGCTTGAATGAGTTCTCGATGGAGCAGTTGAGCCGTTTCAACATGACCGCTATCAGTTACATCAACGAGCTGTACGGCAACGAAGAACTCAAGCGCCTCCAGCGGCGCGATGCGCGGTTTATTAACAGCGCGTTCAAAATGACCTTGATGGGAGCGGCGGTAGCCGATCAGTTGGAAGACGGGCGCGTGGTCAGCGGCGTCGGCGGCCAATACAATTTCGTCGCTCAGGCCCATGCGCTGGAGGGCGCGCGCTCGGTGTTGATGTTGCGCAGTTGGCGCGAGTCCGGTGGTGATGTCAGCTCGAACATTGTTTGGACATACGGCCACACCACCATTCCACGGCATCTGCGGGATATTGTGGTCACCGAGTACGGCATCGCGGATTTGCGCGGCAAGACAGACGCTCACGTGATCGAAGCGCTGTTGAACATCAGTGATTCACGCTTTCAGGCACGCTTGATCGAGCAAGCGCAGAAAGTTGGCAAGCTGCCCGGTGACTTTCGACTGGACCCGCGCTTTACCGACAATACCCCCGATCGACTCAAGGCCTTGCAGGCACGCTACGGGCAACTCTTTGCGGAGTACCCGCTGGGGTGTGATTTCAGCCCTGAAGAAAAGGATTTGTTGCGCGCCTTGAACTGGCTAAAAAGCAAATTCAAACTGACTGAGATTCTGCAGTTGGGTAAGGCGACGCTGGATGCGCCCGACCCCAGTGCCTATCCGGCGCACCTTGCGCGGATGCAACTGGCAGAGCCTCAGGGTTTGAAGGAAGAGCTGTTTCAGCGGCTGTTGCTGGCTGGGTTACAGGCTACAGATCCTGGCGCTTGATTGACCGTCTCGCCTGCAGGACCGAATTCATTCGGGAAGCGGTCGTCGATAATTCCTGATGCACGGTGGTGCAACATGCCCTAATGAATTCGGTCCCACAGTGTGCGTGGTCACTCCACGAACGTAACCACCCCTCCAGCCAGCTAC
>NZ_JAMFRV010000547.1 GCF_026224925.1 Pseudomonas sp.
GGCACCCGAGGTAGCGGGCGCATGAGTCGCAGGGGCTGCGGCAGCCGGGGCAGACGTATGAGCAGGTACCGGCGACGTGTGAGCCGGCGCAACAGCCGAGGCTGGGTTCGTAGCATGTGAAGTGGCGGCTGGTGTCGCTGGTGTATGCACCCCACCCGTGGCGGGCGTAGCGTGGGTTCCCGCAGGCACCGACGGGTTAGCGGCGGTCGCACCGTCCGCAGGCGGATGATCAATGGCTTCCTGAGCCTGCGCCGCATCGGCAGCACGCTGCTCAGGCGAACGACCATCACTGAATACCAGTAGCAAATAGCGGCTGCGATTCAATGCGGCCGTCGGCACGGCGCGGACGATTGCGAATGGCTGGCCAGGGTCATGGATCACTTCCTTGACCGTCGCTACCGGATAGCCCGCTGGAAAGCGCTGACCAAGGCCGGAGCTCACCAGCAAATCCCCTTCTTTGATATCAGCAGTGTCCGCTACATGACGCAGCTCAAGGCGCTCCGGATTACCCGTACCACTGGCGATAGCCCGTAAGCCGTTGCGATTAACCTGCACCGGAATGCTGTGAGTAGTGTCTGTCAGCAACAGCACTCGCGAGGTGTAAGGCATCAACTCGACCACCTGCCCCATCAAACCCCGCGCATCAAGCACTGGCTGACCGAGCACCACGCCGTCGCGCTCACCCTTGTTGATGATGATGCGATGGGTAAACGGATTGGGGTCCATACCGATCAACTCGGCCACTTCGACCTTCTCGTTGACCAGCGCGGAGGAGTTAAGTAGTTCGCGCAGACGGACATTTTGCTCTGTCAAAGCCGCCAGTTTTTGCAGGCGCCCTTGCAGCAACAAACCTTCAGTCCTGAGTTTTTCGTTTTCTGCGATCAGTTCAGTACGGCTACCGAACTGGCTCGCGACCCCTTGATAAAGGCGCTGCGGCAGGTCGGCAATCCAGTATGACTGCATCAATACCAGCGACATCTGGCTGCGAACGGGCTTTAACACCGTGAAACGGGCATCCACCACCATCAGCGCAACCGATAAGACGACCAGCACAAGCAGGCGCACGCCCAGCGAGGGGCCTTTTGCGAAAAGCGGTTTAATAGGCCGCTCCTCCCGGGCATGATTGATCGAGCCTGAAAGGGTTTAACCTGGATGGGATGTGCTTATTCATGCGGCATTGAACCGGCCTGGACAGATTGACAGAAGATAACGCCTTATTCGGCGTCAGCCTAACGCATACAGGCAGCAATAGCTGCTGCCTGGACACGAGACTGGCTGGACACGTGACTCAGCGAACTTATTCGCTGGAGAGCAGATCCATGGTGTGCTTATCCATCATTTCCAGCGCACGGCCACCGCCGCGTGCAACGCAGGTCAGCGGGTCTTCGGCGACAATCACCGGCAGACCGGTTTCCTGAGCCAGCAGCTTGTCGAGGTCACGCAACAAGGCACCACCACCGGTCAGCACCAGACCGCGCTCGGCGATGTCCGATGCCAGTTCCGGTGGGGACTGCTCAAGCGCGCTTTTAACCGCCTGAACGATGGTCGCCAGGGATTCCTGCAGCGCTTCAAGCACTTCGTTGGAGTTCAGGGTGAACGCCCGCGGAACACCTTCAGCCAAGTTACGGCCGCGCACGTCAACTTCACGTACTTCGCCGCCTGGATAAGCGGTGCCGATTTCTTGCTTGATGCGCTCTGCGGTGGACTCACCGATCAGGCTGCCGTAGTTACGACGCACGTAAGTGATGATCGCTTCATCGAAACGGTCCCCGCCTACACGTACGGATTCGGCGTAAACCACACCGTTGAGGGAGATCAGCGCGATTTCGGTCGTACCACCACCGATATCGACAACCATCGAACCGCGCGCTTCTTCAACCGGCAAACCGGCACCGATGGCAGCAGCCATTGGCTCTTCGATCAGGAACACTTCACGAGCACCGGCACCAAGGGCCGACTCACGAATGGCCCGACGCTCCACCTGAGTGGATTTGCACGGTACGCAGATCAATACCCGAGGGCTTGGCTGCAGAAAGCTGTTTTCGTGAACCTTGTTGATGAAGTATTGCAGCATCTTCTCGCACACGCTGAAGTCGGCAATAACGCCGTCTTTCATCGGGCGAATGGCTGCGATGTTGCCCGGAGTACGACCCAGCATACGCTTGGCTTCCATCCCGACAGCAACGACGCTTTTCTGATTACCGTGGGTGCGAATGGCCACAACCGATGGCTCATTCAGTACGATACCGCGCTCACGCACGTAAATAAGGGTGTTGGCAGTACCCAAGTCGATCGAGAGATCGCTGGAGAACATGCCACGCAGTTTCTTGAACATGGGAAAAGGACCCTGGGCAACGCGTGGGTAAAAAAGTGCGGCAAACTCTAACAACGACAGGGATTTTGGGCAAGGAGCCAATATGTTAAATTAGCTGTTTTTCCAAGCACGACCCAAGACGTTCGCGGCCATAAGACCGCAGAAATGCGGTAGTGTTCGCACAATCTAACACACGGATCCCGTCCGTCTGCTTTCCACTGGAGATTCCCATGGCGCTTGATCGCTCCGACGTGGAAAAAATCGCTCATCTGGCCCGACTTGGCCTTAATGACGCCGATATTCCGCGTACTACCGATGCACTTAATAATATTCTTGGTCTGGTTGATCAGATGCAAGCCGTCGACACCAGCGGTATCGAGCCACTGGCGCACCCGCTTGAAGCCTCGCAACGGCTGCGTGCGGACGTCGTGACCGAGCGAAATCAGCGCGACACTTACCAAGCCATCGCACCAGCGGTCCAAAACGGCCTCTATCTGGTTCCGAAAGTCATCGAGTAAGGGAAAGAGCCTGCAATGCACCATATGACTCTGGCCGAGATCGCCCGCGGACTCGCCGAAAAAAAGTTTTCTTCCGAAGAATTGACTCAGGTTTTGTTGGCGCGTATTGCCCAATTAGACCCGAAGATTAATAGCTTCATTACGCTAACCGAAGACCTGGCGACCGCTCAGGCACGTGCTGCCGATGCCCGCCGAGCGGCTGGCGAGAGCGGCGCGCTGCTGGGCGTCCCGCTGGCGCACAAAGACCTGTTCTGCACGCAGGGTATCCGCACCAGCTGCGGCTCGAAGATGCTCGATAACTTCAAAGCGCCCTACGACGCAACGGTCGTTGCCAAACTGGCTGCAGCTGGCACGGTGACGCTGGGCAAGACCAACATGGACGAATTCGCCATGGGTTCTGCCAACGAATCAAGCTACTACGGCGCGGTAAAAAACCCGTGGAACCTTGAGCACGTGCCCGGCGGTTCGTCAGGTGGCTCGGCGGCCGCAGTGGCTGCTCGGTTGTTACCGGCCGCAACCGGCACCGACACCGGCGGCTCAATCCGTCAGCCTGCTGCATTGACCAACCTCACCGGCCTCAAACCGACGTACGGTCGTGTTTCTCGCTGGGGCATGATCGCTTACGCCTCAAGCCTGGACCAAGCCGGTCCGATGGCGCGTACGGCTGAAGACTGTGCCCTGCTGTTGCAAGGCATGGCCGGCTTCGACCCTCAGGACTCCACCAGCATTGACGAGCCTGTGCCGGATTACTCCGCCAGCCTCAACGGCTCGCTGCAAGGACTGCGCATCGGTATTCCGAAAGAATATTTCGGCGCCGGGCTCGACCCACGCATTGCCGAGTTGGTGCTTGAAAGCGTTAAAGAGCTGGAAAAGCTAGGCGCGGTGGTCAAGGAAGTCAGCCTGCCGAACCTGCAACACGCGATCCCGGCTTACTACGTCATCGCCCCCGCCGAAGCGTCGTCCAACCTGTCGCGCTTCGACGGCGTGCGTTTCGGCCATCGTTGCGAAGACCCGAAAAACCTTGAAGACCTGTACAAGCGTTCCCGTGCAGAAGGTTTCGGTCCTGAAGTACAGCGCCGAATTCTGGTCGGTGCCTATGCATTGTCGGCCGGTTATTACGATGCGTATTACCTGCAAGCGCAGAAAATCCGTCGCCTGATCAAGAATGACTTCATGAGCGCATTTGCCGAAGTCGACGTGATCCTGGGCCCAACCACGCCTAACCCGGCCTGGAAAATCGGCGCCAAGAACGACGACCCGATTTCTGCTTACCTGGAAGACTTCTACACCATCACCGCCAACCTCGCGGGTCTGCCGGGCTTGTCTATGCCTGCTGGCTTCGTGGACGGTCTGCCGGTTGGCGTGCAATTGCTCGCCCCGTATTTCCAGGAAGGCCGCCTGCTGAACGTCGCCCATCAATACCAATCAGTCACCGATTGGCACACGCGCACGCCATCAGGCTTCTAAGGAGAAAACACATGCAATGGGAAGTTGTGATCGGGCTGGAGATTCATACTCAGCTCTCGACCCAATCGAAGATTTTCTCCGGCAGCAGCACCACGTTTGGCTCTGAGCCGAACACGCAAGCCAGTCTTGTTGACCTCGGCATGCCCGGCGTTTTGCCGGTGCTGAACCAGGAAGCAGTGCGCATGGCGGTCAAGCTGGGTCTGGCGATTGACGCCGAGATCGGTCAGCACAACGTTTTCGCGCGTAAAAACTACTTCTACCCCGACTTGCCGAAGGGTTATCAGATCAGCCAAATGGAGTTGCCGATCGTTGGCAAAGGCCATCTGGATATCACCCTGGAAGACGGCACGGTGAAACGCATCGGCGTCACCCGCGCTCACCTGGAAGAAGACGCAGGCAAAAGCCTGCACGAAGATTTCAGCGGCATGACCGGGATTGACCTGAACCGTGCCGGCACCCCGCTGCTGGAAATCGTTTCCGAGCCGGACATGCGCTCTGCCAAAGAGGCCGTAGCCTACGTCAAAGCGATGCACGCATTGGTCCGTTATCTGAACATTTGCGATGGCAACATGGCCGAAGGTTCGTTGCGCTGCGACTGTAACGTATCGATCCGTCCGTTTGGCCAGGCCGAATTCGGCACGCGCTGCGAGATCAAGAACGTTAACTCGTTCCGCTTCATCGAGAAGGCGATCAACTCCGAAGTTCGGCGTCAAATCGAGCTAATCGAAGACGGTGGCCGGGTGATCCAGCAAACACGCCTGTACGATCCAGCAAAAGACGAAACCCGCGCCATGCGCAGCAAGGAGGAAGCCAACGACTATCGTTACTTCCCCGATCCGGACCTGCTGCCGGTGGTCATCGAGAGTTCGTTCCTCGACGAAGTCCGCGCCACGCTGCCTGAGCTACCGCCGCAAAAGCGCGAACGCTTCCAGACGCAGTTCGGCTTGTCTGCCTACGACGCCAGTGTGTTGGCTTCGAGCCGTGAGCAAGCCGACTACTTCGAAAAAGTCGTGAGCATCGGTGGCGACGCCAAATTGGCCGCTAACTGGGTGATGGTTGAACTCGGCAGCTTGCTCAACAAATTGGGCGTGGAAATCGAACAGTCGCCCGTCAGCGCTGAACAATTGGGCGGCATGCTGCTGCGCATTACCGACAACACTATTTCCGGCAAGATCGCGAAGATGGTATTTGAAGGGATGGCCAACGGCGAAGGCAGTGCGGATGACGTCATTGAGCAACGCGGCCTGAAACAAGTCACCGACAGCGGCGCCATTGAGTCAATGCTCGACGAAATGCTCGCAGCCAATGCGCAACAAGTGGCTGATTATCGGGCAGCGGACGAAGCCAAGCGCGGCAAGATGTTCGGCTTCTTTGTCGGTCAGGCGATGAAAGCGTCCAAAGGTAAAGCCAACCCGCAACAGGTGAATGAACTGCTGAAAAGCAAGCTCGAAGGGTAAAAGTACACCTGCGTGGGACCGAATTTACTCGGGAAGGGGACTCATCCGGCATCGCAGATGTCTGAACCGACGCCTTCCCGAGTAAATCCGGTCCCACGGGGTATCAGGTGAATCTGGGCCGACAAAAAATTGAAGGACCAAACCATGTGGCGGCTCTTCAGCGCGTGTGCATTGCTTACTCTACTGGCCGGTTGTGCCAGCCATGACATCGACCCGCGGGGCTACAACGAAACCGGCAGCGCGTCCTATTACGGGGCCAAACACCAAGGTAAACGCACTGCCAGCGGTGAGCGTTTCGATATGAACTCACTGACCGCTGCGCACCGCAACTTACCTTTCGGTACCCGACTGTTAGTGACCAACCTGGGTAACGACAAAAGCGTCGAAGTTAGGGTCAATGATCGCGGCCCACACACCCGCGGACGCCTGATAGATTTGTCACGCCAAGCGGCGCAACAACTGGGTATGCTGGGGACTGGTGTGGCGCGGGTACGCGTGCAGGCCTTGAACGATTGACAGGTGATTTGAATTCTCGCGCTTTCTACACTTCCTCTGCCGAACCTGCTGCAACTGTTCGGCGGCTTATTCTTGTTGGTGGTCGGTGCTGAGTTTTCAGTGCGCGCGGCCGTGCGTCTGGCCGCCAGCTTAAAAGTACGTCCACTGATCATCGGCTTAACCGTGGTCGCAATGGGCAGCAGCGCGCCGCAAATGGCGGTGAGCCTGCAAGCAGCGTTGTCTTCGAGCCCCGACATTTCCGTGGGCAGCGTGGTGGGCAGCAACATCTTCAACGTATTGGTGACCTTGGGCCTTTGCGCACTGATCATTCCACTGCGGGTTGCCCGAAGGCTGGTCCGCGTCGACATCCCACTGATGATCGGCGCCAGCCTGCTGGTCTTCGCCCTGTCGTACAACGGTGAACTCAGTGCTTTCGATGGCGGCGTCCTGCTGGCCTCACTGCTGGCCTACCTGCTGATCCTGGCAAGGCGTTCCCGGCGCAATGTGCAAAAAACCTCACCCATCCAGCACCACGCCTCCCGAGCGCAACAGCTCATCAGCCTCGCGACATTGGTCCTTGGTTTGGGGCTACTGGTACTGGGGGGGTACCTGCTGGTTCAGGCTGCGGTAGTCATCGCTGAGGATCTAGGCCTTTCGCAAAGGGTCATCGGCCTTACCGTCATCGCGGGAAGCACCTCATTACCGGCGCTTACCACTTCGTTGATTGCTGCCCTGCGCGGCGAACGCGATATCGCCGTAGGCAATGTGATCGGCAGCAATCTGTTCAACCTGCTGGGCGTATTAGGGCTGACAGCGCTGATCGCGCCCAGCCCGTTGTCCATATCGCCCAACGCGCTGGATTTCGATTTGCCGGTCATGCTTGCCGTCGCTGCGTTGTGCTTGCCGGTGTTTTATTCGGGCTACCGAGTGACGCGCGCCGAGGGCTTGCTGCTGCTGGCGTTGTATCTGGCTTACGGACTGCACATTGTCTCGTTCACCACCGGCATGCCGCTGGCCGAGAAGCTGGAGAGGCTGATGAATTATTTCGTTCTGCCACTGCTCGCGGCGTTGATTCTGTTCAGCACCGTGCGCGCTTGGCGCCGACAGCACAAAGCGGGTTGACTAGATCCAACCGCCCCACTGCAGAATGAAAATACCTATATTGGTGGTGATCGCGGCTGCCAAGGTGGTGATGACGATGATCGCTGCTGCAAGTTCGTGATTGCCGTTGGCTGCCCGCGCCATGACAAAGCTGACCGAGGCCGTCGGGCTGCCGAAGTACAGAAATAATATCCCCAGTTCCGCCCCGCGAAAGCCGCATAACCAGGCACCCAAGGTGCTGAGCACTGGCAGCCAGATCATTTTCACCATGCTCGCGCTGATCGCCATGTCGCCGCTTTTACGCAGCGCCACCAGCGACAACGTGCCGCCAATGCAGATCAGGGCTAACGGCAAGGACATCTGCGCCAAGTATTCGCCAGACGTTTGCAGCCAACCCGGCAGACCAATTTTGAAATAGGCAAACGGAGTCGCCGCCAAAATACTGATGATCAACGGATTGCACAGGATACTTTTGAACACGCTCCAGGGATCGGATTTGATCACCGGGCTGTAGACCGCCAACACGATGGTCGACAAGGTGTTGTAGAACAGAATGACCAGCGCCGCGAGAATCGCCCCAAGGGAAATGCCGTAGCTGCCGTACATACTGCCCGCCAGTGCGAGGCCGATAACGCCGTTGTTTCCGCGAAAAGCGCCTTGGGTGAAAATCCCTCGGTCTTCATAGGGACAACGCCAGATCGCCCAACCCCAGGCGAAGGCGAAACTGACCAAGGTTGCGACGAAGAAATACCCCAGCAACGCCGGTTGCAGCGCTGCGCTCAGGTCTGCATGGATGATTCCCAGGAACAACAGCGCCGGCATGGTGACGTTGAACACCAGTGCCGAAGCCGTGTGGATGAAGCTGTCGTTGATCCAGCCGACTCGTTTTAGCAGCACGCCGAGAAACAGCATGGCGAAGACGGGCGCGGTGATATTCAGGGTCTCTAAAAATATACCCAGCATGCGTTCAAAACCCCGGCCTGTCGTTAGGCGACTAATGATATGTCAGGGGAATGTGTGAGGTATATGCAGATGCTCTGTTGGACCGAATTCATTCGGGAAGCAGGCGACGCGATTTGTCTGAAATACCGCCTCGCCAAC
>NZ_JAMFRV010000548.1 GCF_026224925.1 Pseudomonas sp.
ACCAGCGCACGGCGGGAATGCACGCTGAGAACGTCTGGCCTCCGGCGCTTAAACGATCATGCCGCTCGGTGAGCAACTCGTTGAGCAGCAACTGCTGCGCATGCAAGTCAGCCGGGTGAGGCATCACCTTTAGACGCGGATCGTCCAGTACGTTTTTGTCCCCAGTAAGCTTGCGTGGTAGATGCACAGCATCGAAGGGTGCTGCCTGGTGCCATGAATTTTGCTGAAGAGTCGCGTTTAGGCGATCCAGCGCAGTCTGGTCAAACAGGTATTCATTACTATTTAAAGTTTGCCAAGCCTCCTCATCGCAAGGCAGTTCGCCACGATGCGCGCCGTGATAAGCAAGCCTTCTGGCCAATGCTGCGCGCGGAAGAACATCGTCGAGGTACAAGCTGCGTTGTATGGGCGGCTTAGCATCATTGGATACTGCCAGCATCCCTTGAAGCTGCTGCGCCCATGGCAACTGGCTGTCAATGAGCCGTATCGCAGGCACGCTAGGCAAACGGTGGCCGTAGAGTCGCTTAACGGCGAGGGCAGTTCTAAATAAAGCCCTTTCGCGGGTGGTCGCAGCCAACTGATTCCAGCGGGATGCCTGAAGTTCTGATGCGTCTTGACTTCCCAGTTCAGCTGCGAGAAGCAGGCCTTCGGCCGGCAGTTCGAAGCTCCGCAACCAAGCGGCGGCTTCCTCGGACGAGGCCAAGTTGCGCAGACTAGTGTCGGGGTCTTTGCCCAAGGCAGGATCAGTTCGCCAGGGCAGTCCTACCCAACGCAGATCCACACCTTGGAGGTCAAGCAGTCTGCGCACCAAGCGACTGGCACCACCGAAACCGGCGGAGTCGCTGTCTAGAAAAACGCTGTACACCAACTCGCCTTTGCCGGGTGCGTTCTCCGCTAGCGCTTTCAGCAGCCCCAGTTGTTGATTGCTCAGGCTGATACCCATCAGCGCTACTGCGGGCTTACCCAACTCCAGAAGGCGTAGCGCATCCAGAAAGCCCTCAACCAGATAAAGCGTGGCCTGTTGGTTATTCTTTAATGCATCTTTGACGGCTTTGAATGCATCCGTCGCATTGAATAGATGATTGCTCTTATCGAAGCCCGACGTTAGCATGTATTTCGCGACACCTTCTGGGGGCACATTCTGTAGCGCGCGACCCGCAAAGCCGCTTACTTTGGGCTTATTGGCATCGGAGCTACGAATGGGGATGATCACGCGTCCATCATAAAAACAGTCTTGAAACTGGTCGAGCAAATCCAGCTTCCATTGGCTAGAAGAGGATCGGGAGCGCAAGCGTTTGATCAGCCCAAGACTCTCCAGCCCGTCAAGCAACTCGATACGTTCGCCTAAATCCTTGCTCTGCAAGGCTTCAACCAAGACACTGCGCGTGACGCAACGCAGCCCTTGGCGGTAGAGAAACTCATCATTGAAATCACGTTCAAAGCACCAAGACTTGAACCGCTCGGCGTCGTGTCGCTCATCAAAAGTGCGTAGCGCAAAGTCCAGCGCGGTTTCGCTGGTAGCTTTTCGCTCGTCCCGTCGCACGGACCTCAGGCGCAAGGGCTTGGCGCCGAATTGCTGGGCCAGCCACGCTACAGCCGGCAGGAATTCCAGCCCTTCAACTTGCTTGACTAGGTCAATGGCAGTGCCATGGGTACCACAAGCAAAACAATGAAAGTGCGCGGGGGAAGTGCCATCAGCTGGATACAGAGTCAGCGACGGTCGTGTGTCTTGGTGAAACGGACAAAGTGCCAGAGTCTGCGAGCCGCGCCGCTCGGCGTCTATACCAAGTCGTCTTACTACTTCCTCCAGTGGTGCCTTGCTCAGAAGGTCACTGATATCGTATCGATCCACGTATTTCCTAGATTTTTCGTTCTTGTTTTTGAATGGGAGGTCTCAAAAATCCTTAAGCGTCCGGTATGGCCGAACTCGGTCATAACCATAGAGCATAACATCTTGCCGATCTGGAAAATACGCGAAATCTCACTAGCAAAAATGGTGGTGCCTGAATGAAACCTCCAAAAAGGGCGACAGCGCCAAAAAGAACACACCAGCGGCTTCCCCTGACTCAGACGCCCTTCGCTACCAGGCCCCTGGCCACGTGGCTCTTCAGGTTAGCGCTGTTGGCTGTTGGCACTGCAAGCCAAGCTATACAGGAAAATTACAGCAATTCAATTGAGTGGCGGCTTCGGCCGGAAGCGGTACTTCGCCGCCCCTAGGTTGACGGTCACAGCCCTAGCTGGGTGCTGGCTGTAACCCATGGGAACAAGTGGCGGCGTTTTATGCGATTGCGTTGCGGCGGTCAGTGAGAGCAGGTGGCGGCGACTTATTAGATTGGGTGGCGGCAGTGATGAGAATATTCACCCAACTGCAGGTGGACGTCGACCTGCAGCTGATCGACGGCCGATGCCCGATGTCGGCCGGCAGCGCCGGTGCGCTAGCCAAGCGAATCCATGCAGGAGAATAGGTGTCCGGTTTGGCATGTCATTGGATTTCCGGCTTGACGTGAGAATTGCTGTCCGGCTTGATGGAAATATTCAACTATCCGTCAACGCGAAAAGCCCAACCTGTGAAGGCTGAACTTTCCGGTACAACTCGTGTTTTGGCCCCGACCTTGGACTAGCCAAGGACCTGCGAATTAACAGTCCGTAACTCTTGCTGTCGAAAAATGGCAATTTGCGGCGTACGTGGCGTGGCAGAAATAATGATCGGTGATCGCCGGCCAATTCTCAGTCGCTCTGATGTCCGTCGGACACAGGGGTTTCAAAGGGGATTCCCCTTTGGCACGCAATATGAATACATAATCCGCAGGATTTTGTAATCATATTTGTCGTGCCTACAAAACCGGAATATCCCTTGCAATGATGGTTGTTTTAGGTTGGAGATGGTTGGATTTCGGTTGGACGAGGTTGGATTAGGGTTGGATTAGGGTTGGACGAGGTTGGATTATGGTTGGATGAGGTTGGATTAGGGTTGGACCAGGTTGTTTTAAGGTTGTTTTGGTTGTTCGAAGGTTGCTCTCGGTTGCAATTGCTGCGTGGATAAATAATCAACGATGAAAGTGGTTCGTTCGAACAACGGTCTCATCTCGGGACTTGTCCGTGTCAGTCCAATCGCGTTCACGACGATCTGGCTGCCGCTTTTACTTTAACGAACATCGGAAAGGGCGATTTGAGGCCCGCTAGGGCTGGAGCGAAGCGGAACCCTTTCGCGTCGCAGCTGCATGCAGGAGCGTTCTGGCCGGTCGTCCCGGCCAGCGACGATGCAGATGGTTCGGAACAGCGACGATCTCTTTTAAATCGGCTGAAACGGTACCAGCATCCGGGCCAGGACCACACGCAAGCGCGCCGTTCGTCGATGGCGCTTTCTCTGCCTTTGCCCATAACAGCCCCGCTCTTCGCTCCCGCGCTCCATGACGAGAATGGTGAGCCTCCCGATCCGCCGACTTCGGACACATGATGATGTGGTAGCACGGCCAGACCGGCTGCATACGTCCGCCCTGGATGGCCGGCGCTTCGCAGGTGACGTCACCTGATCGCTACGCAAACATAGAGACTTTACCTCACACGCCAACAGCGCATTCCTGCATAGCGCGGTGAACCGCGTCGTTTTCCTCCAGCCGAAAGTGATCAAGGCCGATCGCGATTTCGACACCAAGCCTGCCGGCCGCACGCGCCGAATCACGGGACAAACACCACGTCACGCACATCGCCTTTGGCGCCGGTTTCTGCGCGTTTTTGGCTTTTTGACGACCGTGGCCAAGTCGCTCGATGCGGTCTTTTTCACGGCCAGGCCGTGGCCGCGTCGCCTTGATATTGGGTCGGGAGGCGATGCCCCTCACTAGCGCGAGCGAAGGATTCGAGCGACGAACGCGATCCGTGTGCCGGACCGCGTCCGGGAAAAAACGTGTGGGGATGCTCCCCACACCCCACGAAAATAAGCACACACATTACGCACGAGACGTGA
>NZ_JAMFRV010000549.1 GCF_026224925.1 Pseudomonas sp.
AAAGGACAGGTTACGCACCACCGACTGACCAGCGAATTCAATAGACAGACCGTCGACAACCAAACGTTTATCACTCATGAAAGACGACCCTCCAGGCGTTGTTGCAAGTAGCGGCCAGCGACGGTGGTCGACAGCGTGGTGAGTACGATGAACAGCCCAGGAAAAAAGGTCAGCCACCAGGCATTGGCGATGAAGTCACGGCCCATAGACAACATGGTCCCCCACTCCGGCGCTGGCGGCCGCGCGCCCATCCCGAGAAAACTCAAGGCCGAGGCCCAGACAACCGCCTGGCCAACACCCATGGTCATGGTGACAATCAGCGGGCGCATGGCGTTGGGTAGCAGCTGTCGGCGGATGATTCGCAGGGGGGGATGCCCAAGCGCCCGTGCAGCTTCGATGTAACCGGCGTTACGCACGGCGAGTACCTGACCGCGAACCATCCGCGCATAACCAGGGGCACCGCCCAGCCCCGTCGCGACGATCAACGGACCGATACCGCTGCCGAAAATAGCGACGAATAACAGCGCCAGAATCAGGCTCGGAAACGCGAACAACACCTCCAACAACCAACCGACGCTGCGGTCGGTGCGCCGGCCACCTAACCCACCGAGTAGCCCAAGCACAATCGCAATACTCATGGCGATGGCGGTAGCTGCCAGCCCGATGAGTAATGACTGGCGCGTGCCATGGATTACCCGGGAAAAAATGTCACGGCCCGATTGGTCAGTGCCGAACCAATGCGCTGCGCTCGGGGCATGAAAAGCGTCATGCGGGACGATGGCCAGTGGGTCGCTGTAGGCGAATAGCTGCGGCACCAGTGCCGCCAGCACCAACAGCAGCAAAAAACCACCAGCCAGCGTTGGGCCGATGCGCACCGAACGGGGCTTGCGCTGAACGCGAACGTTAAGTTGAGCCGTGTCCAGAATGAGTTCGCTCATGCTGCATTCTCCTGCTGACGAGGGTCGATCCATTGGTACAGCAGATCCACAATAATGTTGGCCAGCACATAGCCCGCAGCGACCACCAAACTAATGCCGATGGTCAGCGGCAAGTCCTGGGCCTGCACCGCTTGATACAACTGACGGCCCAGGCCTTTGCGGGAGAAGATCACTTCGATGACCACTGCACCGCTGATCAGCGCACCGATGGCCCAGCCTGATAACGAAACCCCCGGCAATATTGCGTGCCGCAGCGCATGTTTAAACCGCACGGCAACGTCGCTAAGGCCCCGGGTACGTGCGGTCAAAATGAACGGTTGGTCCAGGGTCAGCTCAAGGGATTCGCGGGTGACTTGAGCGATGAACCCCGCCAGCGGGATCGCCAGCGCAACAGACGGTAAAACCAGTGTTCGCCAGCCATCGCTGCCCGCCGGCGGAAACAGCCGCAGGCCGAAGGCAAATACCGCGAGCAATAGAATCCCCAACCAGAAATGCGGCAACGCCGCCGCGACGGTTTCTGCCAGCGACGCAACCCGGCCCAGCCATTGTTGCCGTCCGGCGGTGAGCACGGTCAGCGCCAAGACCATCAACCACGCCAGCACCAGCGAGGTGAGGGTAAGCTCCAGCGTTGGCCAGGATTGTTCGGCCAGTACGCGGGTTACCGGCAGATGCTGGGAATAAGAAATACCCAAATCACCCTGCACCAAGCGCCCCAGGTACAGCCCGTATTGCACGGCCAACGGTTTATCCAGGCCATATTCCCGGGTCGCTTCAGCGATGGTTTCTGCCGTCGGGTTGCCACTCGGTCCGCCGAGAATAGCCAGCACCGGATCACCCGGCATCAAGCGCAAGGCAAAAAATGTCAGCGTCGCCACAGCCCAGAGCACCAGCACTCCGCCAGCCAGGCGCAGTAATGCCCGCTGAGCCAGTCGGGTAACTCGCCGTTGCCGTGGAGCAGCGAGCGTCGTTTTCAGGGTTGAAGTACTCATTTGTTTACCCACGCGTCATAAAGGTAGGTGACCGCCAGCGACGTTTCGAGACGCACGCCTTGAGCCGTCTTGTAAATGCCCAGCCGGGTGCTTTGCGGGTAGGTGGTCAGCTCCAGATATTGCTTGGAGACAGCGGACTGGGCCTGGTAATAAAACCCACGACGCTTTTCAGGGTCTTGGGTCGACAGCGCCTGCTGTAGCAGATTGTCGAGTGCCGGGTCGCTGAATCCGGCGGTGTTCTGGTGATAACCACCGACGCCAGCAGGCTTGATGAACGCCGAACTGAAAATGATCCGCAGCACGTCGGCGGTGTTGGTATTCCAATAACCCAGACGGATGTCGTAATCCCAGTCGGCCTGACGCTTGGTCGCCTGCACGTCGCTCATTTGGTCAACAATCAACTCAAAACCGGCTTGGCGAGTGGTGGCCTGGACTTGCTCCCATAGGGTGTATTCCGAAGGCGGCGTGCGATTGCCCATCACCACATGCACCTGCAAACGCTTACCGTCCTTGGTCCGATAACCCTCGGCATCGCGCTTGCTCCAGCCCGCCGCATCGAGCAATTTCGCGGCCTTGGCCGGGTCATAATCCTGTGCGTGTTCGAAGTCCGGGCTGTAGAAGCGCGTGGCGGAGCTGAGCGGTCCGCCAGCCCTTGGAAATTCGTTGAAATAGACACTTTTCAACGCGCCATTAATGTCTGCGCTGCGCACGAACGCCTCGCGCACACTGACGTCGTTGAACGGCGCACGCGTGAGATTCAACGTGCCATTGGTGGGATTACCAGGGCGCTGCGCGATGATCAGAGACAGATCCGGATTGCGCCGTGCCGCTTCGTGGGATTCGGGGGGCACGGCTTCGATGACATCGACCTCCCCCGCCTGCAACGACGCGAAACGAACAGACGGCTCCAGGATGAATTTCCAGATGACTTTGTCCAACCACGCAGGGCCTTGATGTTTCGCCATCGGTGGTGCCGAGTTGTAGTCCGGGTTGCGGACCAGTTCAACTTGGTTTTGACGGTCCCAACGGACGATTTTGAACGGGCCAGTACCCACCGGGCTTTCGCAATTTACGTCGCGCGCTCGCAGCAGTGCGGTGGGTGATTCGATGCCGAGAAACCCTTGGGCCAGCACTTCAAGAAAAGCCGCGTAAGGCGTGGTCAAGTGGACCACTGCGGTGTATTCATCACGGACGTCGGTGCTACGGTATTGACGAATATAGCCACCCGCCGTACTCGACTGGGTTTTTGGGTTCGCCATGTGATCGAGATTGGCTTTGACCGATGCGGCATTGAACGGTGTGCCGTCGGTGAAATGCACGTCATCGCGTAGGTGAAAGGTGTAATCAAGGCCATCGGCTGACACTTCAAAGCTTTTCGCCAGCCAGGGGCCGATGTGGCCTTCACCGTCCATGGACACCAGCGAGTCCAGGTACTGTTGCGCAATGAACACTTGCGGCATATCGCCCGCAACGTGAGGGTCCAGGCAAGTGGGCTCGCGATCAGTCGCGTAAATAAGCGTACCGCCGCTCACCGGCTGATTGCTGCGTGCAACGGTTGAAAAACCTTTATCGCAGCCGGCCAACGCGGCGCAGAACGCGACGATGCCAACCACTGACGCCCGTCGTAAAAACGGCACAGGCTGCTGGCTGTGATAGTGCAATTGCTGGACGAGTTCTCGCATGGGTGCTGATACGCCTTGAGTCCGGGAACAAGGCTATTGCACAACACATGCCGGGTTTTTCGGTCAATGAAACCGGGTTTTTTTACCTAGAGGCGGGAGGAAAAAACTACAATCTGTCTGGGTGCTGTTGGCTGAGCAACAGTTGCTATGGCCGAAGCCCTTCGTCAACACGCTGACTCAGATTGCTGACCTTCAAGCCCATTCAACCCGCACAAACCCCTCTGTCTCGGTGGGCGGTTCGAGCATGGAGAACACACTGTGCAGCGCGGCTTCGGGCACCCTTTTGTCAGAGTCGCGTTGGGCGTTTCGCAGCAACGCCTGCTCAAGAGACGCCTGGACAAAGATGCCCACCACCGGCACCCCATGACGTTTGGCGATCGATAACACGTTCTCCCGATGGCGCCTCGCCGGCAGTGCGGCATCGAATACAACGGCCTGATCACCCAGTTGTGCTCCATTCTCGGCAACCCAACGGGATTTCCCGGCGCCTTGTACGCCCATCACAACGTACAGCAGCGTACCCGTGCGCGCCTGGGACATCTCCAGCTCAAGCCTTCCATACGCTCTGGCCCAGGCCTGCGCGCTACGCTCAGCGGTAAATTCGCGACCGAACTCGGTCTCGAGATAATCATCCGGGTTGATCACCGTGCTAATGCCTGCCAGCACATCGCTGTTCATGAATGTCCTTCCCCCCATTGTTGTTATACCGAAGTGCTTGGCTAGGATTTTCCTGTCGGGAAGCGTAGCGGTATAGCTGGGGAAAGCAATGTTGCAGGGTCACGATACCGAGCGCCGAAATGGTCACTGGGCAGTCGCGCCTGCCCGGCCCCAAACAACCGCTCGCGCAGTGTTTCACCGTCGTTGTAAGACTCGCGAAAACGTCCACGACGGCGCAGCTCGGGGATCACCAGTTCAATGAAATCACGAGCGGTTTCAAACGACAGATACTGGCGCAAGTTGATACCGTCGATGCCATCGTGGTCCAGCCATTTTTCAATCTCATCGGCCACGACAGTCGGTGTGCCCGCGACGAAAAATCGTTCGCGGTTGTAACCGCCGTGCTCAGCGAGCACCTCTCCAACAGTCTGTTCGGGCCTGTAGCGTTTCAGGCTTTGCCAGCCCTTGACCTGACGACGGATCAAAGTACCAATCAACTCGTCGTGCGCATACGCCGGCAGATCTACGGCGGATTGTGCATGGGCCAACGAGGCTTCGACACTCATCAGTTTGCGGTAACTGTCGAGTTTGGCACTGACCTCGGCGTCGGTACGCCCGACAATCACACCGGCCATGACAATAAACTTCAAGCCTGCGGGGTCGCGATCATGGGCAAGCGCTTTTTCGCGCATC
>NZ_JAMFRV010000550.1 GCF_026224925.1 Pseudomonas sp.
GACAGCGGTTCGTCGGGGAGTCTAAATTTTCTATCCATGGCCAGTTTTGCTGCTTGGCAATGGTTTTCACGATTCGGCGCCTTGCCGAAGTCGACTCTGGATCAGCCTAGATGACCAGTCCTGCGCCACTTTCGCGCCAGCAGCTGCGCACTCAGTTGCGTAAGGCTCGTCGCGCTTTAACCCTTCCCCAGCAACGGCAAGCCGCACGCGGCCTGTACCGCCAACTCGCTCAAACCCCCCTCTTTCGCCGCGCCAGACACATCGCGTTATATATTCCCAATGACGGTGAAATTGATCCACGTATGCTGCTGCGCGCAGCTCAACGCCATGGCAAGAAAACCTACCTGCCCGTGCTGAGTGCCTGGCCACGGACTAAAATGGTTTTTCAGCGCGTACGGCCGGGAGAAAAATTCACACCTAACCGCTTTCGAATCCCCGAGCCACGCGTCAACATTGCCCGGCAGCGTGTCGTGTGGGCATTGGATTTGATTCTTCTACCGCTGGTGGGATTCGATGAGCTGGGAGGTCGGTTGGGCATGGGCGGCGGTTTTTACGACCGCAGCCTTGCGTATCAAGCCCGCCGAAAAACGTGGCAAAAACCGGTATTGCTGGGGTTGGCCCACGAATGTCAAAAGGTCGATAGATTGGCGCAGGCAAGCTGGGACGTACCTTTGCAAGGGACAGTAACCGACAAGCGTTGGTATGACGTTATGAACGAGGCGCGGGGCTAGACGCTGCTGCTGACGGCAGCGTCGGATAGATCAATCAGTGACGCGGGGCTTTCTGGTGTGGTGGCTGCTGCTGTTGCTGAGAAATCTCAACGGGCGCGTCTGGTTTATTGGTCCACAAACTCTGTGCGTAGCCCGTAGTTACTACACCCAAACCGAACAAAAAAGCCAGAATCCACAATATATCCGGTTTGCGTTTCATCGATTGCCCCCCTTGGGCAAATCAATGCGCTGCAGGCAACGGCCGTTAATTAGGCCGCACAACAACGCGATGCTTAAAATCCCGGGCATTCTCCGACAACATCGACGCTCACGCAAATGCTGGCGTCAACCGACGGTCGGTTTGTCATCAAATTACTTAACATTATCCACCCCCGATGCAGGAGCACAAACCATGGCCCACTGGCTGATGAAATCGGAGCCCGAAGAACTCTCGATCAAAGACTTTCAACGTCTGGGCGAAACTCGCTGGGACGGCGTGCGTAATTATCAAGCGCGAAACTTTATGCGCGCGATGGCACCCGACGACACGTTCTTTTTCTACCACTCCAGTTGCGCGCAACCGGGAATTGTCGGCATCGGCCGCATTGTCCAGGCCGCCTATCCTGACCCGAGCGCTCTGGACCCAGGCGGAGCTTACTTCGACGCCAAATCCAGCGAGCAAAAAAATCGCTGGAGCGCGGTAAACGTCAGCTTCGTCGAAGCTTTCCCGCAGGTATTAAAAATCAGCTTCCTGAAACAGCAGAGCGCACTGGAAAAACTCCCACTGGTGCAAAAAGGCACCCGGCTTTCCGTGATGCCAGTGACCGCCGAACAATGGCAAGCGATCCTCGCCCTGCGTTAAATGCAGTTACTGAATGATCAGGTTGTTGAACAGCAAGTCTTCAACAATGGGCTTGCCCTCTTCATCATTCATTATTTGCTGGGTTTGCTTCAGCGCTTCCTGACGCAGCTTTTCCTTGGCCTCGACGCTGTTCATGTTGTCGACGGACTGCTGCGCGAACAGTGCAACCAGCTGATTACGAATCAACGGCTCGTTGTGCTTCACGGCCTTCTCGGCTTCGGCCCCTGTAACCCGCAAAGCGATATCGGCTTTGTAGACGTGCAGCTTCGGTCCGCCATCAAGGCCGTAATTGCCAACAAGCGCAGGGCTGAGGCTGACATAAGCCACTTTGCTCGCATCGCCTTCTTTAGACTCTTCGGCCAATGCCACAACGGGCAGCGACAAAGCCAACAACATGATGGTCCACGCTTTCACAGTTCACTCCTCATCCGATTTGCGGCCTAGCTTACTTCAACTTATGGCTGCTTATACGTCTGCGGCATTCTGATTGACCCAGAAACCCGCTTACCTACACTTATCGGCCATCACTCGAAAAGGAATAGCCCGATGAAAGCCGTGCTGTGCAAAGCGTTCGGCCCCGCCGAAACATTGGTGCTGGAAGAAGTCCCCAATCCAGAAGCGAAGAAAAATGAAATCGTCCTGGACGTGCATGCAGCGGGGGTCAACTTCCCGGACACGCTGATCATCGAAGGCAAATATCAATTCAAACCGCCCTTCCCTTTCTCACCGGGCGGCGAGGCATCGGGCGTCATCTCAGCAGTCGGCGAAAAAGTCAGCCATTTGAACGTCGGTGACCGGGTGATGGCGCTCACAGGTTGGGGCAGCTTCGCTGAGCAGATCGCGGTCGCGGGCTACAACGTCCTGCCCATCCCTGATGCGATGGACTACATCACCGCTGCCGGTTTCAGCATGACCTACGGCACCTCCATGCACGCGCTCAAGCAACGCGCCCAACTGCAACCCGGTGAAACCCTCTTGGTACTCGGCGCCTCAGGCGGTGTAGGCCTGGCCGCCGTAGAAATCGGCAAAGCCATGGGCGCGCGAGTCATCGCCGCCGCCAGCAGCGCCGAAAAACTTGCCGTGGCTCAGGCCGCAGGCGCAGATGAGTTGATCAACTACAGCGAAACCAACCTCAAAGACGAGATCAAACGGCTTACCAATGGGGTCGGTGTTGACGTTATTTATGATCCGGTAGGCGGGGATCTGTTTGACCAGGCTGTGAGGTCGATTGCCTGGAATGGCCGGTTGCTGGTGGTTGGATTTGCCAGCGGGCGGATTCCGGAATTACCAGTGAACTTGGCGTTGTTGAAAGGTGCCTCGGTGGTTGGGGTTTTCTGGGGATCTTTTGCACAACGGCAACCGCAGGATAATGCCGCGAACTTTCAGCAGTTGTTTGCGTGGTATGCGGAGGGGAAGTTGAAGCCGTTGGTATCGCAGGTTTATCCGTTGGAAAAGGCGGGGGAAGCGATTGATTCGTTGGGGCAGAGGAAGGCGGTTGGGAAGGTGGTGGTTCGGGTTAGGTGACCGCGATTAGAAACCTGGGTTGCTGTAATGGCGGCCCAGGTATTAGATAGATACCATTAACCCTGCTGGACCGAATTCATTCGAGAGGCGGTTGCATGGTGTATCTAAAACAGCTCAGTGCTATATCCATTCGCGAATAAATTCGCTCCCACAGGACCGTAGTACTTATCCACATTCGCGTCTTGCCGAAATCCCCTATAGGAGCGCGAAGCGGTACAAAAAATAACAAACGCAAACTGCACCTGTAGGAGCCAACTTGTTGGCGAGGCATGTTATCTGACATACCGCGCTAGACCTTCGCCAACAAGTTGGTTCCTATAGACAACCGTGTTTGCTGCGCTATATATATTCCGCCATTTTGCAATGGTTAACTTTCTAAAATTTAGCAGTAGATATTTATTACCTACACCCCAATAAGTCCTCTTCACAAACATCACTGATGACTTAATCACCCCAAAAAACATGCAGGGATAGCTCCTACAGAAACTCTAGACCTACCTGACAGACAAGTCCTTGCGAATGCAGTTACCTCCCTTACTCATAACAAGGAGTAACTGCATGCAAAACAATTTCGTCGGACCACCAGTGCCACCAGGCTTTAACTTTGGAGGCCCACAGGCACCTGAAAAAAACATACTAATTAATAGAGGCATCCCTTGGAACGGCTCCTCATCCGGGCCTAGTACAGGAATCGGCGGCGGTAGCGGACTGTCTGCAAGGGAGTTTCGAGATCAGGCAGCGAGAGTTGCTGTTAAATCGGCTATGGCTAACGCACAACGGTACTCAAGTAACATTGATCAGAGCTACTACAGAGGTGCATTCGTACTTGAAACTGAAATAAATAAGGAAATAGCCGCGGCTACGCCGCATGCGTGGTCACATCTTAATTCCGTTGAAATCATCAACCAAAAATCCTCAGCCCTAGATGAGCTTCTAAGTAATTACAAAAATAAACTTTGGAATAGCCAGTTTCAAGCCAATCAATCTTATGGAATTTCAACCTCATCACAACGATCGCTGAAAGACCTCGAAGAAAAGCTTAATCAGGAAATCTCCAAGGGTTCGAGCTGGTATCTAGGAGGGATAGTTGCACAATGGGAAGCATCTTATAAAGCAGTTCATGAGGTAAAACTCCTCTCCAAGAAAATAGATGTGTTAACCGCTAAGAAACAGCAGTTGTCATCTGATAAAACTCATGCAGAGCACGCCTTAAGGGTTCAGCACGCCAGAGAAGCAGCACGACAACTTGCCCAGCAACAAGCCGAGGAAGCCGCTCGGCAAAACGCTCAACGCCAGGCAGAAGACGCCGCGCGCCACCTAGCTCAGCAACAGGCTGATGCGGCAGCGAGGCACATCGCCCAACAACAAGCGGATGCAGCGGCACGCGAGTTCGCTCGGCAACAAGCTGACGCAGCAGCGAGGCACATCGCCCAACAACAAGCGGATGCAGCGGCAAGC
>NZ_JAMFRV010000551.1 GCF_026224925.1 Pseudomonas sp.
CTTTGGTGGAAGGGGTGGGGCGAGGTCTCCCACGGTCTGTACTGTGTCAGCAGTCAGATGCGAACTGTTCGTCCCACCACCCCTTCAAGTCCTACCATACAAGCGAATTCATTCGCGAAAGCGTCGGCATATTCGGCATCGTAGGCGGGCGATAGTCCGTATTCGCGAATAAATTCGCTCCCACAGCCCCGGCCCCAAATGCACGTTTTATAGGAGTAAGCCATTGAATCGCGACACGCAGTTACCCGCTCAGCAGGTCATGGTGCTGTATACCGGCGGCACGATTGGTATGCAGGCCAGTGCGAATGGGCTGGCACCGGCGTCGGGATTCGAAGCGCGGATGGCCGAGCAACTGGCGGCACAACCGGACTTGAAGGTACCTGACTGGCGCTTTCGCGAACTGCTGCCACTGATCGACAGCGCCAACATGACTCCCGCTTATTGGCAGCGCTTGCGTGAGGCGATAATCGAAGCGGTGGATGTCAACGGCTGCGATGCCGTGCTGGTGCTGCATGGCACCGACACTCTGGCCTACAGCGCTGCAGCCATGTGTTTTCAACTGATCGGATTACAGGCGCCAGTGCTGTTCACCGGCTCAATGCTGCCTGCTGGCGTTGAAAACAGTGATGCCTGGGAAAACCTCAATGGCGCCCTGCTCGCCCTAGGTAAAGGCCTTAAGCCCGGTGTGCAGTTGTATTTCCACGGTGAGCTGCTGGCGCCGACTCGCTGCGCGAAAATTCGAAGTTTTGGACGGCACCCTTTTGCGGCATTGCAACGCTCGCGGGGCGGCGAATCAGCTCAACCGCTGCCGGCCGCATTGGATTACCGTCAGGTGAAAAACATCGCCAACGTTGCCGTACTGCCACTGTTCCCCGGCATCGGTGCACAGCACGTGAACGCCCTGCTCGACAGTGGCATTCAAGCGTTGATTTTAGAATGCTTTGGCAGTGGCACCGGCCCCAGCGATAACCCGCAATTTCTTGCCAGCCTGCAAAACGCTCAGCAACGCGGTATCTGCGTGATCGCCATCACCCAATGCCATGAAGGCGGCGTCGAACTGGACGTTTACGAAGCGGGCAGTCGTCTGCGCGGGGTTGGCGTATTGTCGGGTGGCGGCATGACCCGCGAAGCGGCGTTCGGCAAATTGCATGCGCTGCTGGGCGCCGGGCTCGAGGTAGAAGAAGTGCGACGGTTGGTTGAGTTGGATCTGTGTGGGGAGTTGGTTTAATCAATTAAGCGTGGCAGATGCCTCCCTGCCGTCGTGCTGTCGCACAGCAAACACGGCCACCCCTGTAGGAGCGCGCTTGCCCGCGATCGGCTGCGCAGCAGTCGTAAATCTGAGAGCCCATTTCTTCCCGTTAAACCGCGTTTTGCATTTTAGGACCGCTTCGCGATCCATCGCGGGCAAGCGCTCCTGCAATGACTGAGTTTGCGACTTAAACCACCCCACTCTCCACTCTGGCATCGCGCAGCATTGAATCCAGGTTACGCTCGATGTTTGTGCACAGTGCAGTCATTTGGATTTCGTGCTCACTGGCCAGAAACGGGCTTTGCAGGTCCTTGCCGATCTTCTCGATAGCCAACAGCATGAAACCGACCACGGTGGAGGCCAGCGGCGTGAACCAACCCAAGGTTTCCACCAGGCCGATGGGTACAATGACGCAAAATAGAGTAATGAATAAACGCGGAAACGCCACGTACGGGTATGGCAACGGGGTGTTGGCGATGCGCTCCATACCACCCTGGCAGTTGGAAATTTCCACTAGGGTGGATTCGATGCGCGCCAGACGGATGCTGTCCAAATGCCCGGATTTGAACTCCTTGGCCACCAGCGCAGCAGAGCCATTGAGCAAGTCATTGGGGAAATTGTTGGTGTCATGACGGCGGGCGAATTCTTCAGTAGAAATCAGTGCCTCCACTTCAGCGCTAGAGGAGCCGCCTTTCAAATGCGCCGACAGGCATTTCACGTAAGCCACATGGCGGCGTAGCAATATCGCCTTGACCGGGTTGATGTCACCGTTGTCGTCAATCAACGTCAGCACTTGCCGGGCAAAGCTGCGGGAATTGTTGACCAACGCCCCCCACAAGGTTCGCGCTTCCCACCAGCGGTTGTAGGCGCTGGAATTACGGAAGCTGGTCAACACCACCAACGCAGAACCCACCAGCGTCAAGGGCAAAGAAGGCAAGGTGTACTTTCGCTCGAGGTAGAGCATGAAATCGACCGTGACAATTACGTCCCAGACCAACAGCCAGACCAGCGACCAACCTACATAGGTCACGGTTTTAATCAAAAAACGATACTTCTCAACGATAGCTTGCCGCAATTGACTTCCTCATTCGAAAACAACATGAGCGCCATGCCCAAGGGTTCGAATACGTTTTGCCCGAATGGTTCGGCACAACCCAATTAAGTTTCATGGAACAAACCCGCCTTTTTCGTGCTCAACACCTATCAGGATGTTCAGCAGCATGTCACCGAGGGTTAATTCAATGGGCTCGTCTTCATCATCATCTTCCAGCGAACAACGTACCACCCGCGACCAACTGTGCATTAACACCATTCGCACACTCGCCATGGACGCGGTTCAAAAAGCCAATTCCGGCCACCCAGGAACGCCCATGGCGTTGGCTCCAGTCGGTTATACCGTATGGAATCAATTTCTGCGTTACCACCCGGAGCATCCGGACTGGCCAAACCGCGACCGCTTTGTCCTATCAGTCGGCCATGCGTCGATGCTCTTGTATTCGCTGCTGCACTTGGCCGGCGTGATCGAAATCGACGAGCATGGCAAGCCGTCCGGCAAACCGGCAGTTAGCCTGGAAGACATCAAACAGTTCCGACAAATGGACTCCAAAACACCTGGCCACCCGGAATACCGGATGACCACCGGCATCGAAACCACCACCGGGCCACTCGGCCAACGCTGCGCTAACAGCGTCGGCATGGCCATGGCTGAGCGCTGGCTGGGCACACGCTTCAATCGCCCCGATGCGACGCTATTTGATTACAGCGTTTACGTACTGTGTGGCGATGGCGACATGATGGAAGGCGTGACCTCCGAAGCGGCGTCAATTGCCGGGCATCTGAAGCTCGCCAACCTGTGTTGGATCTATGACAACAACACCATCACCATCGAAGGCCATACGGAGTTGACGTTCGACGAAGACGTGCAAACCCGGTTCAAGGGCTACGGCTGGAATACCTTGCATGTTACCGATGCCAACGATGCAGTGGCGCTGGCCAAAGCACTGCAGACGTTCAAGCGAACTCAGGATGCACCGACGCTGATCGTCGTCGACAGCGTGATCGCTTACGGCGCGCCGAATAAGCACAACACGGCAGCCGCTCACGGTGAGCCGCTGGGTGTCGAAGAAATTCGCCTGACCAAAAAATTCTATGGCTGGGACGAAAACTCCAGCTTTCTGGTGCCAAAAGAAGCCCAGCACTGCCTGCGTGACTCGTTGATCGAGCGCAATAGTGACGAATACGCGGCCTGGGGAAAAACCTTGGCCGATCTCGGCAAAAGCGACCCAGCCCTGTCCGATCAACTGCGCCGCATGCGCGCTGGTGAAATGCCCGATGATTGGCAGGACGAACTGGAGCAATTCGAAACCGATGCCAAGGGCATTGCGTCCCGCGCGTCCGGAGGCAAAGTACTCAACGCCTTCGCCGCAAAAATTCCCTGGCTGATGGGCGGTTCTGCCGATTTGTCGCCATCGACAAAAACCAACCTCACGTTTGACGGCGCAGGCAGCTACTCCGCGGAGAACTACGGCGGCCGCAACCTGCACTTCGGCATCCGCGAACACGCCATGGGCTCAATTGCCAACGGCTTGGCGCTGTCGTATATCCGCCCTTACACCTCAACCTTTTTGGTCTTCAGCGACTACATGAAACCGCCGATTCGCTTGGCGTCCATCATGGAGATACCGGTGATTTTCGTGTTCACCCACGACTCCATCGGTGTCGGCGAAGACGGGCCAACCCACCAACCCATCGAGCAACTGACCCAACTTCGCGCCACACCGGGCCTGCTGACAATACGGCCTGGCGATGCCAATGAAACCGTTCAGGCGTGGAAAGTTGCACTGGCGCAAACCAATCGGCCGTCGTGCATCGTGCTGTCGCGTCAGCCATTGCCGACACTGGATCGCGCCATCTACGCCTCAGCGCAAGGTACGGCTCGCGGTGCTTATGTACTGGGCGATGCTGAAAAGGGTCAGCCCGCAGTGATTCTGATCGCCACAGGTAGCGAAGTTGGCATGACGGTCAAGGCGTATGAGCAACTCAAGTCAGAAGGCGTCGCGGCGCGGGTGGTTTCGATGCCCAGTTGGGAATTGTTCGAAGACCAAGACCAAGCCTACCGTGACAGCGTATTACCGCCGGGCGTAACTGCCAGAGTGGTGGTCGAACAGGCCGGCCCCGTTGGCTGGGACCGCTATGTCGGCAACACGGGCGCCAAGATCGTGATGAACACCTTCGGCGCCTCGGCACCAATTGAAAAGCTACAAGCCAAGTTTGGCTTTACGACGGAAAACATCGTGAAGGTCGCTAGGGCGCAGCTAGGTAAATAATGCGATCAGGGCGCGGCGTGCTTGGAATACCGCGCTGCGCCCTTCCCGAATAAATTCGGTCCCACA
>NZ_JAMFRV010000552.1 GCF_026224925.1 Pseudomonas sp.
CTGACCGGTTTGAAACCTGCGGCCTCAAGGTCCGGAAGCCGATTGGCCTGGGAGAAGTTTTTGTCCAGCCAGCCTTGTGCATTGCTGGTCTTTTCCGCGTTCCAGTCCGAGGCGATGTTGTCATTTACTGCGAACATCCGGTACGCCTGCACGGCATCGGCCATGGGCAAAACGTTGTTGCTCATGGTCATTTCCCGAGCCTGCCAACCGCTCAAACCGCCCACGCTGACGGCGATCAGCAACACCGCCGCCGTAGCGTAATGTCGGTAGGAAGAACGGCGCATGCGTTGGCGAATGAATGCAGGATCAAGTTCGGCGTTAGGCGGCATGCGCAGTCCACCGCTTAGCGCGGCGCGCAAATGCTGAGCATCCAGTTGCCAGGCGGCGATCTGCTCTGCCTGTTCTGGGTGCGCGGCCAACCAGGTTTCCAGGGCCAAGCGGTCGGCATCGGTGAGTTGATTATCGACATAAGCGTGCAAGTCGCGTTCGCTGGGGGGCAGGGTAATCATTTCAATATCCGCAGAGAAGGAAGTGTGATTTCACCGTCGCTGAGCTGGCGCAAGGCCTGGCGAGCGCGGGACAGACGCGACATGACGGTGCCAACAGGAACATCAAGAATGTCGGCGACCTCTTTATAGCTAAGACCTTCTACCGATACCCATAACAACAAGGCGCGTTGCTCAGTATTTAACAAACCAAATGCTTCGAGTGTTGATTGCGCGACCACGGTTCGCTCGACGGATGGCTCGTAATGATCGTCTTTGCCGCCGGTAAACAGTTCCAGCATGCGGCTGTACCGCCGGGAGCGGCGGTGAGCATCAAGAAACTGTCGATACAGGATCGAAAATAGCCAAGCGCGCAAATCACCTTCGGGGCGCTTGTTCGCCCAGCGTGACAGGGCTTTTTCCAGGCTCGACTGCACCAGATCATCAGCGCTGCTGGGGTCGCGGGTCAGCCATACCGCGAAGCGACGCATTCGCGGCAGTAGCTCTCGGAGTTGATCGTCAAATTCGTTCATGGGCCTGCGGGTTCCGAGTCAGCAACTATGATCAGTCAGATCGTGTGACCAGAGAGACGCCTGTCGATAAAGGTTTATTCCGTCCATGAAAAAATAAATGTAGGTGATTGGAATAATCCTTTTGCGCCATCGTCACACAGTACCTACACCTTGAGGCCAACGGCCCTGGAGTTTTTCATGGTTGACCGTTTACCGCCGACATCGCGCCCGCAAAAGCCGGCCTTGAGTGCCGCAAACACTCTATTTCGCTTGGCCGGCATTGCCGTGGTGGTAATCGCCGCCGCCGGTGTCTTCGCCTACGTGGGTGGTTATTTCGATCCCCAGCGCCTGACGCCGAAATTATTCACTGATCGACTCGAACAGAGCAATGGGGTGCATCCAGGGTTCCGGCGCAATCACTCAAAAGGTGTTTGCGTGGCAGGGTATTTTGAAAGCAACGGCGCTGCCGCCGAATTTTCCAGCGCTCAGGTGCTCAGTGCCACACGCACACCGGTGGTAGGCCGTTTCGCATTGCCGACGGGTAACCCGTATTCGCCTGACAGTGCGGTACCCATCCGCAGCATGGCACTGCGTTTCAAACAAGCCAATGGGCAGCAATGGCGAACCGGAATGAACGCCATGCCGGTGTTCCCGGTGGGAACGCCCGAGGCTTTTTACGGGTTGCTCCAAGCCACCGCGCCGGACCCTGCAACTGGCAAACCAGACCCAAGTAAGCCCCCTGCATTTTTCGCCGCTCATCCGGAAACCGGGCCGTTTCTGGCATGGGCCAAAACCGCTAAACCTCCCGCCAGCTACACCACTGAAAACTACAGCAGCATCAACTCGTTTTACCTTGTCAGCGCTGACGGCAAGCGTCAGGCCGTGCGCTGGAGCATGGTGCCGGTAAATAAGGATGACAGCGGAGCGCAGGCTCCTGACGCTAAAGATTACTTGGAAAAGGACCTGGATCAGCATTTAGCAGCCGGGCCGCTGCGCTGGAACCTGGTGTTCACGTTGGCCAATGCCGGCGACCCCATCAACGACGCTAGCAAAGCCTGGGGCAGTGATCACCGTACGGTGAATGCCGGCACGTTGGTATTGGAAAGCACTCAGCCTCAACTCAGCGGCGATTGCCGCGACGTCAATTACGACCCGCTGGTGTTGCCGAGTGGCATTGAAGGTTCTGACGACCCGCTGCTGGCCGCACGTTCTGCGGTTTATGCTTCTTCTTACCTGCGACGGACCAGTGAAGTGGACCAGTTGCCCACATCTGCCTCGACCCAGGAGCCAAAATAATGAACGGCCAACCTTCGCATTTCGCACCCTTGGCGCGCCTGCTGCATTGGCTGATGGCGTTAATGATCTTGTCCATGTTGTTCATCGGGGCAGGGATGGTGGCCTCGGTGTCGGAGCGGC
>NZ_JAMFRV010000553.1 GCF_026224925.1 Pseudomonas sp.
AAAAAAACCCGCTTTGGCGGGTTTTTTCGTTTGAGTGGAGGCTTTTAGCACGAGCGCCTGTTTACTGGCTCGGGTATTGGCTAAGGTGTAGGCCTTATCGTCGGAGATTTGTGAATGACCGCAGTAGATTCACTGGCTGTCCCGCTTGTACTCGTTGCTGAGGCTGATCCTTGGGAGCGTGATTTGTTAGTTGAGCTGGTCCTGAATGTCAGGTGCGATGCGGTGCTGGAAGTCTGTGCTGACGGGCACCAAGCAAGAGAGTGGTTGGCCCATCATCAGGCTGACTTGATTATCGCCGACTGGGGATTGCCCGGCACTGACGGCCTGACGCTGTTGCACGGTGTTCGGCAGCAACGTCGCCAACCGGCGGTTCCGTTTATCCTGCTGAGCAACCGCAGCGACAAAGCCAGTGTGCGAGAAGCGGTCCTTCAGGCGCCCACGGCCTATCTAACGAAACCATTGAACATGGACGGTTTGCGTCAGCGTCTGGAAAGCCTATTGCTGAGTTCGGGTGAGTCGATTACCTGTGAAATTCCATCATTGGCCCCCGGATTGACCCTGTCTAACTTTCTCGAGAATCATCGCGAGAGCGCTGAAGGCGCACCGTTGTCGATAGATGTGCGCGGGGCGATTACGCAAAGCCAGGGCAAGGACGGCTTGGACGCGGTGAAGCTGTCTCAAACCCTGCGCTCTGATCCGCACGTCACTGCCGTGTTGATAGCTGCTGCGAACAGCTCGACTCAGCACCGCGGCACACCTGCCCAGACCTTGTCTCAGGCGCTACAGGCATTGGGGCCGACTCAGAGCATCAATTTGATCAATGGGCTAGCGGTGAAGCGCAACGCGACGTTGACGGACCAAACGCTGCTCGACCACGCCCAGCGCTTTTGGGCGGCCTCGCGACTGACGGCCGAGTATGCGCGTTCGATGGCGCGTTCGAGGGAGTTGGATCAGGAGCGCTGCTTTTGCGCGGGCTTACTGCACAACTTGGGTGATCTCGCGGTACTGCGTTGCTTGCAGGACTGGTTAACGGCCGGGGGCGAATTGGAAGAAGGCGCAGTAGAGGCTGCACTCAAGAATTTCGGTGCCGGTTTCGGTTCTACCCTGCGGACTCGATGGCGGCTGCCGCTGGAGCTGCGGCAGCTGATTGCCTCGGTTTATCAATTCGCGGGGGGTGTCTATTCCCGCGAAGCCCTGGTAATGAACGTTGCCGCGCAACTGGCACGATTGGGTCCAGACGAGGAGGTCGCCGCGCTGGCGAACAGCAAACCGGCTCGTCTGCTGAAAATTGGAGCGTCGGAGCTAAACCGGTTGCGGTTGGTGTAGTGGTGCGTCTTTCCCGAATGAATTCGGTTCTACAGGTTTGAGACGATCCGCCCGTGGGACCGAATTCATTCGGGAAGCCTTTGACTCAATCAAACCAACACAATCTGATTCTTGCCCTGACGCTTGGCTTGATACATGGCGGCATCTGCGCGGGCATAAAGGACTTCCAGGCCTGCGTCGGCGTCGCCCAAATTGGTCAGGCCCTGGCTCGCGGTGATGCCGAACGCTTTGTCCCCGCATTGGAAATGCAGGCGCTGAATTTCGCGCTGCAGCCGCTCGGCTATCTGCTTGGCCATGTCGGGTGCGCAACCTGGGAACACCGCCGCAAACTCTTCGCCTCCGATACGTCCAAACAGATCGCCCCGGCGCAGCGCCGATTGCCCGCACTCGGCGATGCGTTGCAGCACCTGGTCGCCTTCCTGGTGGCCGTAGGTATCGTTCACGACTTTGAAGTCATCAATGTCCAGCAACAGAAAGGCCAGCGGCAGGCCCAGCAGGCGCGCTTGCTCGAACTCGTGCTGTGCGCACTCGAAAAAATGCCGACGGTTGCTGCTTTGCGTTAACACATCGGTCGTTGCCAAGCGTTGAAGCTCACCTTCCAATTGCTTCTTTTCGGTAATGTCTTCAGCAATGCCGACCACGATCAGGCGCTGATTGCGTTCTTGTCGACTGATGAAGCACTTGTCACTCAGCCAGCGAACCTGGCCGTCGGCTCGAATAATTCGGTACTCGCGGTCTTCGATGGAGCCCTTATCGAGGACCTCCATCAGGCTACGCTCGGCGTAGTCGAGATCGTCCGGGTAAATACTGTCACGCCATTCGTTGTAGTCAGCCAACAGCAGCCCCGCCGAGCGCCCGAAAATTCGCTCATACGCGGGGCTGACATACATCATCTGCTGCGTTTCCCAATCAAACGCCCATAACACCGCATTCACACTGACTAGCAGCGAACTAAATAGCTGTTCGCGCTCACTTAAACGCGCAACTTCTGCTTGAGCGTGCATTAGCGCGAGCAGGGTTTCAGCGGCCGCCGGTAGATCGATGGGTGAGGAAGTAGCCGGAAGGACTATCGGATTATCCATGGGCACTGCATCTCAAAAGGTGTGCGGCGCACGGCCACAACTAAACCCACCAAAATAGTGAGTTGAGCTTGAGATTGATTGTAGGAGACGAAGTTCCGGAAGGCGCGCTCCGGCGGGGGCGCGCGCCGATCAACGGCGTCAGGCGGAAGGGCGCAACGAATAGGTCTTCAGTTGATTGGCAAACTCGCGCAACGACTGAATTCCGCTGGCTTCGGCTTCATGAATCCAGTCTTTGATCGCGGCCAACATGTCGTGACCGTTAGTGCTGGTTTTGAGCCAAATCTGTTGCAGCGCCAGACGTTTTTCGTAGATCACTTTGAGCGCTTGGCTATGTTCCAGCATGGTTTGAATGTGCAGATGATGTTTCTCATCAAGCAAACTGGTCTCACGTGAAAGCAAGCGTTTGGCGCGATGGAACTGGTGACGTACCGATGCATCGGCCTTGGCCAGTTCTTGTGCAACCAGCGGTCCGATCACTAATTTGCGATATTGCGCCATGATCTGGAAGCGGTTGTTCAGGATTGCCATGGCGGTATCCATGTCCATCGAACCTTTGCCTTCAACCCGGTGGGCAATAGGCGCAACGCGCTGGACCTTGGCCAGGCGCAAGAAGCTGAACAGCTTGATCCAGGCCCAACCCATGTCGAATTCCCATTTCTTGACCGACATCTTGGCTGAGTTGGGGTAGGTGTGGTGGTTGTTATGCAGCTCTTCGCCGCCGATAATGATGCCCCACGGCACGAGGTTAGTCGCGGCATCACGGCATTCGAAATTGCGATAGCCCACCGCATGCCCAAGCCCATTGACCACACCGGCGGCCCAGAATGGAATCCACATCATCTGGATCGCCCAGACGGTAATGCCGATCACACCAAACAGCGCCAGATCAATGACCGCCATAATGGCGATGCCCAGCACTGGAAAGCGTGTGTAGAGTTTACGTTCGACCCAGTCGTCCGGGCAGTTCTTGCCATAGATGCGCAGCGTTTCCGGGTTTTCCGCTTCTGCGCGATAAAGCTCGGCGCCTTTGCGCAATACGGTGGACAAGCCTTTGATCACCGGGCTGTGCGGATCATCTATGGTTTCGCACTTAGCGTGATGTTTGCGATGAATGGCGGTCCACTCACGGGTATTTTGTGCGGTACTCAACCACAGCCAGAAGCGGAAAAAATGTTTCAGGCCGGCGTTGAGTTCCAGCGCGCGGTGGGCTGAATAACGGTGGAGGTAAACCGTGACACCAACAATGGTCACGTGGGTCATTAATAAAGTGACTGCCACCAGTTGCCAAACCGATAGGTCAAGTAGACCGTTGTTCCACATAGAGACTGTAGCCCTCGATAAAACGCTTGATAAAGATAAAAACAGCAACGCGCATTATCACTAAGCCACCAGATAAAACCAGTCTCGCTTTTAGATAAGAGTCGCAGAATGTTTCTACCCTATAATCCGTGCTTCTCGTAAGGACTTTCGTATTTTTATGTCGCTTTCTTCTCGTGATGCCTTGCGTACAGCCCTTTTCTACACATTGCTGTCGCTTTTATGGCTTGAACTCAGCGCACTAGTCCTCCCACGGCTTATCGAAGATCCGGTTGAATTGCCCCGTTGGCAACTGATCAATGGTTGTGCCTGGATGGTCTTCAGTGCGTTTTTCGTGTTTTTCGCTCGTGCGCGATTGTTGAGTGTCATAGGTATTGGTGCCCGGTTGAACCAACACGAAAAAGATCAGGAACGCTTACGCCAAGCTGCCGTGGTATTCGACAGCACCCGCGAAGGTGTTCTGGTCACAGACCGCCTGGGTTTGATTGTCCATGTGAACCGGGCTTTCATGGAAATTACCGGTTATCAGGAGGACGAAGTGCTGGGTCTGAACCCGAGCAAGTTCAAATCTGGACGCCATGATCCTGCGTTTTACCACACCATGTTTACTGCGTTGCACGACAGTGGCCAATGGAGCGGTGAAATCTGGAACCGACGCAAAAGCGGCGAGATCTACCCGCAGTGGCAAAGCATTCGCAGCATCAAGGACAGCCGGGGGGCGGTCAGTCATTACGTGGCGGTGTTCTCTGATATCTCTGCGATCAAACGCTCTGAAAGCGAATTCATGCACCTGGCGCACCATGACCCGCTGACCGAGTTACCCAATCGCTTGCTGTTCACCGACCGCACCCGACAAGCCGTGGCCTATGCGCAAGCCAATAAGCGCGGTTGTGCGCTATTGCTGATTGACTTGGATCATTTCAAAAACATCAACGACAGCCTTGGGCACAACGTCGGTGATCAGGTGCTTAAAATCGTCGCTGGGCGGCTTAATGGCCTTTTTGACAACGGTATGACCCTGGCCCGCCTTGGTGGGGACGAATTCGCTGTGCTGGCGGAGAATTGCCAGCAAGTGATGCAGGCGGCGGAGTTGGCTCAACGAATTATCGATGGCTTGAAAGAGCCGGTCCTGCTTGATAACCGCCAACTGTTTATTAGCGCCAGCATCGGTATCAGCTTGTTCCCTAATGACGCCTTGAACGCTGAGCAGTTATTGCGCAACGCCGACTCTGCGCTGTTCAAAGCCAAAAGCGATGGCCGGGAAGGCTACGCGTTGTACACCGAAGAACTCACTGCGCATGCTCAGCAGCGGGTCGAGCTTGCGGGCGAATTGCGCCGCGCCATCGAGCTAGAAGAGCTGCGAGTGTTTTACCAGCCGGTCCACGACCTTTACAGCGGGCGCATGCTCGGGGTGGAGGCGCTTGTTCGCTGGCAGCATCCGGAACGTGGGCTGGTATCGCCGGGTGAGTTCATTCCCATTGCCGAACAAAGTGGGTTGATCGCTGATATCGACGCATGGGTGCTCAAAACAGCGTGCCGACAGATGTATGAATGGCGAGCGTCCGGGTTTGAACTGCAATTTGTCGCGGTCAACGTGTCCAGCCGGTTGTTCAGTCGCAATGACCTGCACCAACAGGTTGCCAAAGTGCTAAGCGATACGGGGCTTGATCCGGCCTTTCTGGAGCTTGAGGTGACTGAAAGCGCTGTGATGGAAGATCCTGAAATGGCCTTGGAGCAGCTGCATCGCCTGCGTGAGCTTGGCTTGCGGCTGGCCATAGACGATTTTGGTACCGGTTATTCCTCGCTGCTGCGGCTCAAGCGCATGCCGGTGCAAAAATTGAAAATCGATCAGGGATTTGTCGCCGGACTGCCCCACGACGAGGATGACGCGGCCATTGTTCGGGTCATCATTGCGTTGGGCCAGGCGCTGGGCATGAAAGTGCTCGCAGAGGGCATCGAAACCCCTGACCAAGCGAATTTCCTCTTGGAAAATCACTGCGAACTGGGGCAGGGTTATTTATTTGGTCGCCCGCAACCGGCTGATGAGTTGCGCATGCGACCGCTGCACCCCGCCCGCTAAGCCCGTAAATTCAAGGTGTTGGAGCTGCGCAACGCGCTTCAATGTATCGAGAATGACTTAAAATTCTTTTTGGTTATATCGGCATTCTTAAACAGTCTTTTTAAGAATAACCGAGCCTCTTTAAGATTACCTTCAAGCCGCAAGCAGTCGCCCTCGAATCGCTACTGCAGGCACCTCTAATGAAGGAGCAGCATTATGAGCGCATCTCTGCGTAGCGTTGACGGCCAGGATGAAGCAAGCATCCTGCGGGAAATTCAAAGCGCATTGCGTGACCTGCGTTTCGGCGCGGTAGAAATCACCGTGCATAACGCCCAAGTGGTACAGATCGAACGCAAAGAAAAATTCCGTCTGCAAACGCCGAGCACCAAGCCAAGTTAATTGCAGACGTTAACTACCGATCCATGATTGAACGTTTCACTAAAAAATAAATTAGATCGTCCAGGAGCTTCACCCCATGTCCATTCGCCATTTCGCATTGGCCGCTATCGCCAGCGCCGTTTTTGCTGGTTCCGCCGTTGCCAAGGATTATGAGCTGCTGAACGTGTCTTACGACCCGACACGCGAGCTGTATCAAGATTACAACGCGGAATTCATCAGCTTCTGGAAAGCCAGTCACCCCGGCGACAACGTTAAAATCCAGCAGTCTCATGGCGGTTCAGGCAAGCAAGGTCGTTCGGTAATCGACGGCTTGCGCGCCGATGTCGTGACCCTGGCCCTGGCCGGCGACATTGATGAAATTGCCAAGCTGGGTAAAACCTTGCCTGAGAACTGGCAGACCCGTCTGCCGGATGCGAGCACGCCTTACACGTCGACCATCGTATTCCTGGTGCGTAAAGGCAATCCTAAAGGCATCAAGGACTGGGGCGACCTGATCAAAGACGGCGTTTCGGTCATCACGCCGAACCCGAAAACCTCGGGCGGCGCGCGCTGGAACTTTCTTGCGGCCTGGGCCTACGGTTTGAAAGCTGGTGGCGGCGACGAAGCCAAGGCTAAGCAATACGTGCAAACTTTGTTCAAGCATGTGCCAGTGCTGGATACCGGCGCACGCGGCTCGACGATCACCTTCGTCAATAACGGTCAGGGCGATGTCTTGCTGGCATGGGAAAACGAAGCGTTTTTGGCGCTGCAAGAAGACGGCGGCAAAGACAAGTTCGACATCGTCGTACCTTCTCTGTCGATCCTGGCCGAGCCGCCAGTGGCAGTTGTAGACAAAAATGCGGAGAAAAAAGGCAACAGCGAAATCGCCAAAGCCTACCTGGAGCATCTGTACAGCCCCGCTGGTCAGGAGATCGTGGCGAAAGACTTCTATCGTCCACGCGATAAAGCGGTAGCGGCCAAGTACGTTAAACAGTTCCCGAAACTGGACTTGGTGACTATCGACAAAGACTTCGGCGGCTGGAAAACTGCGCAGCCGAAATTCTTCAACGATGGTGGTGTGTTCGACCAAATTTACCAGGCGCAATAACTTTTAAGATGACCCGTTGAAAGGCGGGTCGTCCGGTTTGCCCTCCAGCCCGGATCTTGTTCCGGGCTTCGTACGTTAACCAAGGACTTTTATGTCGCGTCGTATCTCCCCCGTCATACCCGGCTTCGGGCTGACGCTGGGCTACACCTTGGTGTACCTCAGCTTGATTGTGCTGATTCCGCTGGCGGTCATGTTCGTACATGCCTCACAACTGACGTGGGATCAATTCTGGGCCATCGTTACCGCACCGCGGGTGCTGGCCGCCCTCAAACTAAGTTTTGGCACTGCTTTTTTCTCCGCGATCATCAATGGCGTCATCGGTACGGTGCTGGCCTGGGTGTTGGTGCGTTACACCTTTCCCGGCCGCAAGATCATTGATGCAATGATCGACCTGCCGTTCGCGTTGCCCACTGCGGTTGCCGGTATCGCCCTGACTGCGCTGTACACCCCCACGGGTCTGGTCGGGCAGTTTGCGGCGGATCTGGGTATCAAAATCGCTTACGCTCCGCTCGGTATCACCTTGGCACTGACCTTCGTCACACTGCCGTTCGTGGTGCGTACCGTGCAGCCGGTGTTGGCTGATTTCCCCCGTGAAGTCGAAGAAGCCGCCGCCTGCCTTGGCGCCAAGCCGCTGCAAGTGTTTCGCTATATTTTGGTTCCCGCTTTGCTGCCCGCGTGGCTGACCGGGTTTGCCCTGGCATTTGCCCGCGGCGTTGGCGAGTACGGCTCGGTAATTTTTATTGCCGGCAACATGCCGATGAAAACCGAAATTCTGCCCCTGCTGATCATGGTCAAGCTCGACCAATACGATTACACCGGCGCGACAGCCATTGGCGTGATGATGCTGGTGGTTTCTTTCATTTTGCTGCTGCTGATCAATTTGCTGCAGCGCCGCATCGAAACCCCATAAGGAGGCGCACCGCATGTCCAATTCAACGCTTATCGCCGCCTCCAGCGCCAACGCCGCTCGCCGTGGCAGCGCGGTTTCACGGCGGATCTTCATCGGCCTCGGCTGGTTGTTTTTTCTGCTGTTCCT
>NZ_JAMFRV010000554.1 GCF_026224925.1 Pseudomonas sp.
GACGCCAAATAGGTTGCGAGCCTTCACCGGCATCGCGCAGGCTGTCCCAACCCACCCAATGCTCGCTGTCAGGCAAGCGTGTCAACGCCGCTAGCCAATAACGTAATGCATTACGTTGACGCGCCGCGGACAATTCTTTGAGCGGTGCCAGTTCCAGCGAAGATAAACCGAGCCAAGTAAAAGCGCTGGGTGAATCAGCCGGAGCCAGATCCTGTAGGGCCAACTCGTCGAGCAGTTGCTGAGCTTCGGCCAGATGTGAAGCGGTTCGCGCCATGCTTGATGTTGCTTGCGGCCAGCGCGCCGTCAGTAACGGAAGAATGTGCTGGCGCAGATAATTCCGGGAGAACTGGCTGTCGGTGTTGCTGGGGTCTTCCACCCAACACAACGAATGCTCTGCGGCATACGCCTCAAGGGCGGCTCGCGAGACGTTCAACAGCGGTCGTAATAATCTGCCTTTGCCCAGCGCACGCTGTTCAGGCATGGCAGCCAGCCCCCGAACCCCAGCACCACGCAGCAGGCGAAACAGCAGGGTTTCGGCCTGGTCATCACAGTGTTGAGCGGTAAGCAACAGTTCGTCGGTCGCCAGCAACTGATTGAATGCCGCGTAACGCGCATCACGGGCAGCGCGCTCGACACTGGCGCCGGACTGCACATTTACCCGAAGCACTTGCAGAGGCACGCCCAGAGCGCGACAGACCTCAGCACAATGATCCGGCCACGCGTCTGCCGCAGCCTGAAGGCCGTGATGAATATGGATGGCAGACAAAGGTGGCACGGCTTCGCGGGTCGCGAGGTCAGCCAGAAGGTGCAGAAGGACAGTAGAATCCAATCCACCGGAGAACGCGATACGCCATGCGGGTGCAGTGCGCCAAGGGGCTAAAGCGCTGAGTAATTGGTCGCGAAGATGTTGTTTCAAAGCACACAACCCTGTAGGAGCGAACGTGTTCGCGAAGGTAACAACGCGGTCTTTCAGATATACCGCGCCGCCCTCTTCCCGAACAAGTTCGGTCCCACAAGATTGGGGTCATCCACAGATCCTGTGGGAGCGAACTTGTTCGCGAAGGCAACAACGCGGTCTTTCAGATGTACCGCGCCGCCCTCTTCCCGAATGAATTCGGTCCCGCAGAATCCAGAGCCCTCAGTTAGAGACCGTAACTCATCAGGCGTTCGTAACGACGGGCCAGCAGCGCCTCAGTGTCGAACTTTTTGAGCATCGCCAACTGGCTACTCAACTCCTTACGGATCGAAGCAGCCGCGGTCGCTGGATCACGATGTGCGCCGCCCAAGGGCTCACCGATAACTTTATCGACAATGCCCAGACCTTTCAGTCGGTCAGCCGTAATACCCATGGCTTCAGCAGCGTCAGGCGCTTTGTCTGCAGTTTTCCACAGAATCGAGGCACAGCCTTCCGGCGAGATCACTGCGTAAGTCGAATATTGCAGCATGTTCAGTTGGTCGCAGACACCAATGGCCAACGCGCCACCAGAACCACCCTCACCGATCACGGTCGCAATAATGGGCGTCTTAAGACGGGCCATCACTCGCAGGTTCCAGGCGATTGCTTCGCTCTGGTTGCGCTCTTCAGCGTCGATGCCAGGATAAGCGCCCGGCGTATCAATGAACGTAAGGATCGGCATCTTGAAGCGCTCAGCCATTTCCATCAGGCGGCAGGCTTTACGATAGCCTTCAGGGCGCGGCATGCCGAAGTTGCGGCGAACCTTCTCACGCACTTCGCGGCCCTTCTGATGACCGATGATCATCACTGGCTGGTCTTCCAGGCGCGCGACGCCACCGACGATGGCGGCGTCGTCGGAGAAGTGCCGATCGCCGTGCAGTTCGTCGAACTCAGTGAAAATATGCTCGATGTAGTCGAGGGTGTAAGGACGGCGCGGGTGACGCGCCATCCGTGCGATCTGCCAGCTGGTCAAGTTACCGAAAATGCTTTCGGTGAGCGTATTGCTCTTCTCTTGCAGACGCGAGATTTCGTCGCCGATGTTTAGCGAGTTGTCATTACCGACCAAGCGCAGCTCTTCGATCTTGGCTTGAAGGTCAGCGATCGGCTGTTCGAAATCGAGAAAATTCGGGTTCATAAGCATCCGTCTGGGGTCGACGGCCAAGGGGCCGGCCGGTTGATCCGTGAGCGCCCACCTTACGGGAACAGGCGCATTCAGGTCGAGATTAAAAATTATGGTTGAGCGCAGGTCGTTTGGACAAGCCTGCACTAATCAACGGTATTGCAGGAAGACGTTCTCACGCCCGAACTGGTCACGCAGCGCTTGAATCAAGCTGTCCGCAGGATCGATTCGCCAGGCCTCACCAAACTGCAACAGCGCCTTCGCGTCCATCCCGGTGTAGTCCAAAGTGATGGGGCACGCACCACGGTGACGCTTGCACAATTCCCCCAACCACTTGAGACGATCACCTTTGAGCGCATCGGCATGGATTTTCAAGCGCAGACTTTCCGCAAGATTGGTTCGCGCGTCTTCCAGGCTCATCACCCGCTTGGCACGTAAACGCAGGCCGCCCGAGAAATCGTCATTACTGACTTCACCTTCAACCACTACCAACGCGTCGGTTTGCAACAACGATTGCGCGGAATGGAACGCTTCAGCAAACAGTGACGCTTCAATTCGTCCAGAGCGGTCATCCAGGGTGATGAAACCCATTTTGTCGCCCTTCTTATTCTTCATGACCCGCAGCGCGATGATCAGACCGGCAACTGTCTGAGTATCCCGCGCAGGCTTCAAGTCGATAATGCGCTGACGAGCGAAGCGGCGAATCTCACCTTCGTACTCGTCAATGGGATGCCCGGTGAGGTACAAGCCCAACGTCTCTTTTTCGCCACGCAACCGGTCTTTCAGGCTCATTTCCTTGGCCTTGCGATGGTTGGCATAAACGTCAGCATCTGCTTCGACAAACAAGCCACCAAACAAATCCGAGTGACCGCTGTCATGACTGCGCGCGGTTTGCTCAGCCGCTTGAATCGCTTCTTCCAGCGCCGCCAGCAGGACAGATCGGTTGCGGTCGAGGTTGGCTTGGTAAGTTTTTACGTCGACGTTGTCTTCAAAATACGGCCCCAGGCGATCCAACGCACCGCTTCGGATCAAGCCATCAAGGGTTCGCTTATTGATGCGTTTGAGATCCACGCGGGCGCAAAAATCAAACAGATCCTTGAACGGCCCAGCCTGACGAGACTCGGTAATAGCTTCTACCGGGCCCTCACCCACACCTTTGATGGCACCGAGCCCGTACAGGATTCGACCGTCATCGCTCACCGTGAACTTGTATTCGGAGGTATTCACGTCCGGAGATTCGAGGCGCAACTTCATGTTGCGCACTTCCTCGATCAAGGTCACAACCTTGTCGGTGTTGTGCATATCAGCAGACAGTACCGCGGCCATGAACGGCGCCGGGTAGTGGGTTTTCAACCATGCGGTCTGATACGACACCAACCCGTAGGCGGCCGAGTGAGACTTGTTGAAACCATAACCGGCGAACTTTTCCACCAGGTCAAAAATGTTACCGGCCAGATCAGCGTCGATATTGTTGTTGGTGCAACCTTCGATGAAACCGCCACGTTGCTTGGCCATTTCTTCAGGCTTTTTCTTACCCATTGCCCGACGCAACATGTCCGCGCCACCAAGCGTATAGCCGGCCATAACCTGGGCAATCTGCATCACCTGTTCTTGATACAGGATGATGCCGTACGTCGGTGCCAATACGGGCTTCAGGCCTTCATATTGATAATCGACGTGGGGATACGACAGCTCTGCGCGACCGTGTTTACGGTTGATGAAGTCATCCACCATGCCTGATTGCAGAGGTCCCGGACGGAACAACGCTACCAGTGCGATCAAGTCTTCCAGGCAGTCGGGCTTGAGCTTTTTGATCAGCTCTTTCATGCCCCGTGACTCAAGCTGGAACACCGCCGTGGTCTCGGCTTTTTGCAGCAGGGTGTACGTCGCTTTGTCATCCAGCGGGATAAACGCGATGTCCAGCGGCGGCTCGTCGACCTTGGCGCGTTCGCGGTTAATCGTCTTCAGCGCCCAGTCGATGATGGTCAGGGTCCGCAGACCCAGGAAGTCGAACTTCACTAGACCGGCTGCCTCGACATCATCTTTGTCGAACTGAGTCACCAGACCATCGCCCAATTCATCGCAATAGATCGGCGAAAAATCTGTCAGCTTGGTCGGAGCAATCACCACGCCGCCGGCGTGTTTACCGACGTTACGCACGATGCCTTCGAGCTTGCGCGCCATCTCCCAGATCTCAGCGGCCTCTTCATCAATCTTGATGAAGTCGCGCAAGATTTCTTCTTGCTCGTAGGCCTTCTCCAGTGTCATGCCGACTTCGAACGGGATCATTTTCGACAGACGATCCGCCAGCCCGTATGACTTGCCCTGCACCCGGGCAACGTCACGGATTACCGCTTTGGCAGCCATCGAACCGAAAGTAATGATCTGGCTGACCGCGTTGCGCCCGTACTTCTGCGCCACGTACTCAATGACGCGGTCACGACCGTCCATGCAAAAGTCGACGTCGAAGTCGGGCATTGATACCCGTTCCGGGTTCAAGAACCGTTCGAACAGCAGGTCGTATTCCAAAGGATCAAGGTCAGTGATCTTCTGCACATAGGCTACCAGCGAGCCAGCACCCGACCCACGGCCTGGGCCCACTGGGACGCCATTGCTTTTGGCCCACTGGATGAAGTCCATTACGATCAGGAAGTAACCGGGGAAGCCCATCTGGATGATGATATCCAGCTCGAAATTCAGCCGATCGATGTACACCTGACGCTTGGCGTCGTAATCCTCCGTGGTGTCTTTTGGCATCAAGACCGATAGCCGATCTTCCAGACCATCGAACGAGACCTTACGGAAATACTCATCCATGGTCAGGCCGTCAGGAATCGGGAAGTTAGGCAGAAAGTGCGTGCCTAGCTTGACCTCGATATTGCAACGCTTGGCGATTTCGACGGTATTGGCCAGTGCTTCAGGGAGGTCACTGAACAGCTCGGCCATTTGCGCCGCGCTTTTGAGGTATTGCTGATTGCTGTAATTATGCGATCGGCGAGGGTCATCAAGCGCCCGGCCTTCACCGATACACACTCGTGTCTCGTGGGCCTCGAAGTCTTCTTCTTTGATAAAGCGAACGTCGTTGGTCGCCACCAGCGGCGCGCCAAGCCGATCAGCCAGAGCGACGGCGGCGTGCAAATGTTCTTCGTCATTAGGACGGTTGGTGCGCTGCAGCTCGACGTAAAACCGGTCGGGGAACACCGCCATCCATTCACGCAGCAATTGCTCGGCTTCACCCGGATTACCGGCCAGCAATGCCATGCCGATCTCGCCTTCTTTGGCTGCCGACAGCATGATCAAACCTTCGCTTGCCTCGGCGACCCACTCCCGCTCAATGATCACTTGGCCGTTGCGTTGACCATCAATGAAACCGCGTGAAATCAATTCAGTCAGGTTGCGATAACCCTTGGCGTTCATTGCCAACAGACTGATCCGGCTCAACCCGGCGTCTTGGTCCTTGTTGGACAACCACAAATCCGCGCCGCAGATAGGCTTGATACCAGCGCCCATGGCAGCTTTGTAGAACTTGACCAGCGAACACATGTTGTTCTGATCGGTCACGGCCACGGCTGGCATACTCATGCCGGCCAAGGTCTTGACCAACGGTTTGACCCGGACCAAGCCATCGACCAGAGAATATTCAGTGTGCAGGCGTAGATGAACGAAAGAAGCCGGCATGTTGATCCTATAGCGCGAAATACAAAAAAACGAAGGCCCGGATTGTACCGAGCCTTGGGTAAAACATCAGCCCGGTACAAACATTGATATCGGACTTTGCAGCAGCATTGCTTGAGCTTCATACGCCGCACGCACGGGGCCGAACGAGCGTCGGTGGATCGGTGTCGGCCCCAAGCGGGCCAGTGCTTCGAGATGAACGGGGGTCGGATAGCCCTTGTGGGCACCCATTCCATACCCAGGGTAAATCAGTTCGAAGGCAGCCATTTCGCGGTCGCGACTGACTTTCGCCAGAATTGAGGCTGCAGCGATAGCTGGCACCGACGCATCCCCCTGAATCACCGATGCGCTGGGTACAGACAGTTGCGGGCAGCGATTGCCGTCGATCAATGCCAATTTCGGAACAATGATCAAGCCTTCGACGGCGCGCTTCATAGCCAGCATGGTTGCATGAAGAATGTTCAGCTCATCGATCTC
>NZ_JAMFRV010000555.1 GCF_026224925.1 Pseudomonas sp.
AAGCTCCTTCTAGCACGCTGCTACGTGAAATCTCAGTCCGAATGCTTCTGCGAAAATTCTGGATTTCAATCTCAGGCGCTTACTTTTTTTCCATGGAAACTAAGGCCGACTTTTTCAACAGAATCGGTCGGTAGCCGTCTGTCATTGCACTTGGGCGATGACGGCACCGATCTGCCCTACTCTCGAATAGTAAAGTGCGAATTCTGCACAATGCTAATCGACCCATCCTACAGGCTTGTTGATAGCGGCAATCGGGCCTTACAGCTTTCGATTCGGAGCCCTGTCACATGCATGAACGCACAATGACGTAACGCTATTTTTTGTTCGTAACATAGCTACGTTACGCAAAAAAAATGCGTTACGTTCAGTAGATGTCGTTTTGACAATTTAACCACACACGTAGCAAAGTGGGCTTGTGACACAACGCTAGTCGGCCTCTTCGAAAGGTCGCGTGGTTTGCGCGTGAGGTTGACAACGCACCCGCTGCCAACCGTCGATGTACAACAGTCTGCCGTTCGCTCCACAGAGTTCACACGTACGAGCCGCGCGCTGCTCCGCAAACATGATCCATTCGTTAGCACGAGCATCACGGCCAGCTACCAAGATCCGCAGCGTTCCCATCTTCTCCACCGCGCCCACTAGGTAGGTCGGGGCATGTTCAGTACATTCATTTGCGTGAGACAGGAGCGAACAGAGTGTCTCTACGATTGCAAGCCACCCTTTGCCACAGTCAAACCTGAAATGCGTCGAGGCATGGAATGCAGCAGGGAATCGACACCTGAGATCTGATTCGAGATCAATCTGTCTGGCCATTCGAGAACCTTTCTAGCCTGAGTAAATATAGTATGCGATGGGCAGGCCGCTTGATCAGCGGCGGAGCTTGAAAGTGTTCACACCATTCCGCTCCAGCGTCTCAATTGTCTTGTCAACAAACACCTCCATTTGGTCCATATATTTTGTATTTTCCTCGGGCCCGAGTAGGTCCCGCTTCAGCACCTCCGCGTTGCGCGACTCTGCCTCTCGGCGAGATCGATCCCTTGGCTTCATAGCAAGGCCAGGAACCCTTTCCGGACACAACGTCATGTGCCAAGTTGGTGAGCCTGGGACGTGCTGATCAAGCTGGAGGTGAGCTTTATGCAGATCAGCAAAATACGTCCAACCTAAGGACGCGAAGGAAAGGATGCCGTAGTCGCTCCCACTTCGCGTGGTGATCCACAAGCTTTCGCCACGGGAATGAATCTCGGAAATGTCCGACGTCTCGATCCGGTGCCCGTCCGCGAAGTTTCCAAATCCATCTGCACATACTTGTCCCCAGACTTCACCAGTCAATATGGCGGGGGCTCAACCCTCGCATGTGTAAGGAAGCCAGTGAATACAACCCCGATGGCATCTGCTTTCAGCTTTAATATTTCAGCTTGAATTCTGTCATTCATTCCGTAGTACTCATAATAAATGAGGGGGAACGTGCCCCAAAGACCGGTTTGCCAAGCGGTGACGGACAACCAAAGCCCGAGATTTTTTGGACTCCAACCGCATAAGATATATCTTATATTCGCCTATCGTTGATTCCAAAAATAGCTCATCCCTGCGTCCAATGCTAGCTTTGCTCGGGCGATGATTGATGGATTTCAACGAAGCTGTCGGCTTGGCCGTGCAGGCATTACGTCGTCACAAAGGACTCACGCAGAAAGACTTCTTAGGCACGGTATCTATTCAATATTTAAGCGACTTAGAACGTGGCAAGCGAACGCCCTCGCTTGCAGTTTTAGCGCGAATCTGTGAGCGGCTGGAGGTACATGAGGCTTTGCCCCTGATTCTGGCGAAGCATTTCATGCAGCCCACCGATCCTCTGCTACAGACAATTAGAGATATTGAGCGGCAGCTCTACATGGCAGGATTTATTGACAATCCATAAAGCTGGTGAGGGTTCGGCCTACCCTTTTGCCCCAGAGCTGGCGGATGTCCCTGAGTCTAAAGATGATGTTAGGGCTACCATGGAATGTCTTCATCGACGGGCTGCGGCTCTGGCCATGTCGCCGGTATGACCGAGGCTGAGGTGGTGCAAACGCTGCCGGGCCTGGAGCGGGACGATTCTCCGCCCATGCACGGGGCTCTGCATTGCCTGAACGCGAAGTTGGAGAAGCCTCTTTTCACCATCCGAACACGAGCTGTCACCTAGAGGCGCCAATTTCCAGCGATCAAATGTGTAACTGATCGGCTCACCAGTTCCGCTACGCGCTCCCAGTTTTACGCACCTATGTGGCCACCTCTAGAGTGCCGCGCCCAAAATGAATGGCCTGTATATAATTTCACGAAAACCTTATGCCTAGTATGCTGGGCAGATCGGAGATCACAGCGACGTTCGCGGTTTGATACCAGCTTTCGGAATCAAGAGCTGACGATTGAATATCAAAGAAGCCTTCGGTGCCGTACGAGGTGAGAGGCGGCTTGATCAATCAGCCTGAATTCACTCCGGCCAGATTGCGGAACTACAAAAGCCCGAGTGCTAGAAATCGGAGCTTCGGGGCCGTTAAATTGGTAAGGACACGAGTCTCTGGTGAGGGAGTTTGGGCTGAAGCTCACCAAGTCTGCTCACTCTATGATTTTAGTACATTTGCATCTGCGTGACCTTCGGAGCTGCATTTTCGCCTGCGGGTCTGGGTCTTCCATCATCCAAAAATCGTTAGATTAGGTAACTACTTGAATTATGGACGACAAATCAAATGTAACGGTTAATAAGGCTCCAGAACTTATGAGCGAACACTCGACGGACCCGCAAAGCAACACCGATGCCACACCGACCAGCAGTAATCCGGTCCAGCAACGTCAGCGCGCCAGTCAGTTGGCCCAAGCGCTGCGGCATGAGCTACAAAAGGTGTTGATCGGTCAAAATGCAGTAATCGACGACGTGCTGACCGCCTTGATCGCAGGTGGACACGTATTGATTGAGGGTGTTCCGGGCCTGGGTAAAACCTTACTCGTTCGCGCCCTCGCCCGCTGTTTCGGCGGTGATTTTGCGCGCATTCAATTCACCCCTGACCTGATGCCCAGCGATGTCACCGGTCATGCGGTGTACGACATACAGACCGAGCAGTTCAAACTGCGCAAAGGCCCGTTGTTCACCAATTTGCTGCTGGCGGACGAGATCAACCGGGCCCCGGCGAAAACCCAGGCCGCGTTGCTCGAAGCCATGCAGGAGCGCCAAGTCACACTTGAAGGGCGCGCTCTGCCCATCGCTCAACCGTTCATGGTACTGGCGACTCAAAACCCCATCGAACAAGAAGGCACTTACCCTCTCCCGGAGGCCGAACTCGATCGGTTCATGCTCAAGCTACGCATGGATTACCCCGACGCGGCCGAAGAGCTGAGCATGGTCCGTCAGGTCACCCGCTCGACCAAAGCCGACATGCTCGACGTGCACCCGCCCCGTACGGTCCTGCAGGCCAAGGATGTCTTGGTATTGCAGCGAATCGCTAGCGAGCTGCCACTGGACGAGCAGGTACTCGATTACGCTGTGCGCCTGGCCCGCACCACCCGTAGTTGGCCGGGTCTGACCTTGGGCGCGGGCCCTCGTGCCTCCATCGCACTGGTTCGCGGCGGTCGCGCTCGGGCTTTATTGCGCGGCGGCGAGTTTGTCATTCCCGACGACATTAAAAGCTGCGCACTGGCCGTATTGCGTCACCGCGTCAGGCTCTCGCCAGAGCTGGATATTGAAGGGCTTTCGGTGGACCAGGTGCTCAAGCAATTGCTTGATCAGGTTCCGGCGCCACGCCTGTGAAGCAAACACTAAAGCCTGCTCGCCTGCAGCTTTGGTGGCTTGTAGGGTTGACCGGCGCGGCAACCATTATTGGCGCCTTGGCAGCGTTAGGCGTGGGTTTGCCCAGCAGCGTATCGGCGGTCTGTTGGGGATTGCTCGCGGCAATGGTCATCCTCAGCGTGGTGGATGCGTTAAGGCTCATGCGTTTAGCGTCGCCGCGCCTGCAACGCCAGCTGCCAGGCAGTTTGGCGTTGGGACGCTGGAGCGAGGTACGGATCACTGTCGAACACCACTACCCTCAGCCCATGACGCTCAGCGTGTTTGATCATGTACCCGAGGGCCTGACGTTCGAAAACCTGCCACAGGTAGCCACGCTGCGTCCCGGCGAACAGGTCGAGCTTGGTTATCGACTGCGGCCTTTGAGCCGAGGACACTTTGATTTCGAACGTTGCGAAATAAACCTCCCCAGCGCGCTGCGTTTATGGACAACCCGCCGTTACGTGCCACTGACCGACGCGAGCCGTGTGTACCCCGATTTCGCGCGCCTCTACGGCGGGCAATTGCTGGCTGTGGATAACTGGCTGAGTCAACTGGGGGTGCGCCAACGTCAGCGCCGGGGGCTGGGCCTGGAATTCCATCAACTGCGTGAGTTTCGTGAAGGCGACAGTCTGCGTCAGATCGATTGGAAAGCCACGGCTCGCCAGCGCACACCCATTGCCCGCGAGTATCAGGATGATCGCGACCAGCAGATTATTTTCATGCTGGACTGCGGTCGTCGAATGCGCAGCCAAGAGGGTGACCTCGCCCATTTCGACCATGCGCTGAACGCCTGTTTACTGCTTAGCTACATCGCTCTGCGCCAAGGCGACGCGGTAGGGATTTCGACCTTTGCTGGCGAACAAGACAGGTATTTGGCACCGGTCAAAGGTACTGCCCAATTGAACCGATTGCTCAACAGCGTCTATGACTTGCGAAGTACCCAACGCTCCGCCGACTACAGCACCGCCGTACGCCAACTGCTGGCTCGGCAAAAACGCCGCGCCCTGGTGGTCTTGGTCACCAACCTGCGCGACGAAGACGACGACGAACTGCTTGGCGCGGTAAAACAGCTCGGCCTGCAACACCGTGTTTTGGTCGCCAGCCTGCGGGAAGAAGTACTCGACGCTGTACGTCAAACTCCGGTTCAGACTTGGCAAGATGCCTTGGCGTATTGCGGTACCATCGACTTCCTCAACGCCCGCGCGACACTGCATGAGCGACTGATTGCCCATGGAGTGCCGGTTTTGGATGCGCGCC
>NZ_JAMFRV010000556.1 GCF_026224925.1 Pseudomonas sp.
CGAGCACGAGCCCTTCACTGCGCGGCTCGGTGTGCTGTCCACCGTGGAAAGTTTGCTGGTACCCGAGGTCGTCTGTCGTTTGCATGCCCGACATCCCGCGTTGGTCGTGAGCGTGGTGACCGGGCCAAGCGCGTACCTGTTGTCTCGACTGCGCGTGGGTGAGCTGGATCTGGTGGTCGGACGGATGACCGATAGCCCGCAGATTCTTGGGCTGACGTTCGAGCATCTGTACAGCGAATCCATGACCCTGGTGGTGCGTAACGGCCATCCGCTGTTGGCCGACCCATTGGCGCTTAAAAATCTTGAAGACTATCCGCTGGTGTTGCCGCTGGCGGGGACGACGATTCGCAAGTTCGCCGACAGCCTGTTTGTGCAGCACGGTATCAGCCCACCGCGCCAGCGTCTGGAAACCTTGTCGCTGACCTTGAGTCGGCGTTATGTGCAGTGCAGTCAGGCGATCTGGGTAGCGCCTTTCGATGCGGTCAGGCAGGACCTGAGTCGCGGTGAGTTGGTGGAGCTGGAATTGGGGATTCGCGAACCGGGTGGTTCGGTGGGGCTGTGTAGCAATCCTGCACTGCCGATGCCGCTGGCGGCTCAATGGTGTGTGGAGGTGCTGCGCGAGGTGGGGCAGGAGTATCGCGAGGGTCGTTATCCATAACCATTTGGATATGGATAGGGTGCGTTTTTTCAATGCCGGAGTGGGTCTTATCAGGAGAAACTGGACCACTGACTGCTGTCTACGCAGCGCGTATCCCTAGCTCTTACCCATAACAACAAGGAGACCGACATGTCTGATGCGGACAACAGCCGCTTCGTCATTCGTGACCGCAATTGGCACCCCAAAGCCCTGACGCCTGACTACAAAACCTCGATCCTGCGTTCCCCGCGTCAAGCCTTGGTGAGCATTCCCCAGTCCCTGTCGGAAACCAGTGGCCCGGACTTTTCCCATCTGAAGATGAGCCAGCACGATAACGATCTGCTGCTGAACTTCAACCAGGGTGGCCTGCCCATCGGCGAGCGCATCATCGTCGCCGGCCGGGTCTGTGACCAGTACGGTAAGCCTATCCCCCATACCTTGGTGGAGATGTGGCAAGCCAATGCCGGTGGTCGCTACCGGCACAAGAAAGACAGCTACCTGGCGCCCATCGACCCGAATTTCGGTGGCGTCGGTCGTGCCTTGACCGACCGCGACGGCAACTACAGTTTTCGCACGGTCAAACCCGGCCCATACCCGTGGCGCAATGGTCCCAACGACTGGCGTCCGGCGCATATTCACGTCTCCATTAGCGGCCCGTCGATTGCCACGCGATTGATCACCCAGTTGTATTTCGAAGGTGACCCGCTCATCCCGATGTGCCCGATCGTCAAGTCGATCGCCAGTCAGGAAGCGGTGCAGAGCCTGATCGCCAAGCTCGATATGAGCATGGCCAATCCCATGGATTGCCTGGCTTATCGCTTTGATATCGTTCTGCGCGGTCAGCGCAAGACCCACTTCGAAAACTGCTGAGGAGGCACGCGCATGCCCGTTCAACTTCTGCCTGAAACCCCTTCGCAAACCGCCGGTCCTTACGTGCATATTGGCTTAGCGCTGGACGCGGCCGGTAACCCGTCCCGCGAGCAGGAAATCTGGAACGAAATGGCCAAACCCGGCGCGCCGGGCGAGCACATCTTGCTGATGGGTCACGTTTACGACGGCAATGGTCACCTGATTCGCGATTCGTTCCTGGAGTTCTGGCAGGCCAATCACGAAGGCGTCTACGACAGCGACTACGATCTGGAAAAACCCTTCAACAGTTTTGGCCGTACCGCGACCACGGATGTCGGTGAGTGGACGCTCAAAACCATCAAGCCGGGCACCCTGAAAAACGCTGCGGGTGTTCCGATGGCGTCGCATATCAATGTCTCGTTGTTCGCGCGGGGCATTAATATTCACTTGCAGACCCGCCTGTACTTCGACGACGAGGCTCAGGCCAATGCGGTCGATCCGGTACTGAATTTGATCGAGCAGCCGCAACGTCGGGAAACCTTGATTGCCAAGCGTTGCACGGTTGACGGCAAGCTGGCTTATCGCTTCGACATTTGGGTTCAAGGCGAATCGGAAACGGTGTTCTTCGACTTCTAACGCTGTGACGTGCGTGTGGTTTTATGGTGTTTGCCGATGCAAGCGCCCCAATAAGAATAAGAAGGAAATGTTTGCATGTCGCTATTCGCTCCCGTGCCCGTGGTTGGCACGCTTGATGTTCAGGCGCTGATCAACGCCAAGCCACTGTCCAGCTATCAATGGCGGGTCGTATTGCTGTGTTTTCTGATCGTGTTTCTCGACGGCCTGGATACGGCGGCCATGGGCTTCATCGCCCCTGCTTTGAGTCAGGATTGGGGCATCGATCGCGCGAGCCTGGGGCCGGTGATGAGTGCTGCGCTGATCGGCATGGTCTTCGGCGCCCTGGGTTCAGGACCATTGGCCGACCGTTTCGGCCGCAAGGTGGTGCTGGTGGTGGCGGTGTTTCTGTTCGGCGTGTTCAGTTTACTGTCGGCCTACAGCAGCAACATCGATCAACTGTTGGCCCTGCGCTTGCTGACCGGCCTGGGTTTGGGTGCGGCGATGCCCAACGCCACCACGCTGCTGTCCGAATACACCCCGGAGCGGCTCAAGTCGCTACTGGTGACCAGCATGTTCTGCGGTTTCAATCTGGGCATGGCCTGCGGTGGGTTTGTCTCCGCGAAGATGATTCCCATATTAGGCTGGCACAGCCTGCTGATGCTCGGCGGGATTCTGCCTTTGGTGCTGGCCGTGGTGTTGTTGTTCTGGTTGCCGGAGTCGGCACGTTTTCTGGTGGTGCGCAACCGTGGCGTGGAGCGGATTCGCAAAGTCCTGGCACCGATTGCACCGCTGGAGGTCGCGGCGGCCAAAGGCTTCAGCGTGCCGGAACAGAAGTCGGTGCAGAGCCGCAACGTACTGAAGGTGATTTTCTCCGGCACGTATAGCGCGGGTACTTTGTTGCTATGGCTGACCTATTTCATGGGCCTGGTGATTGTTTACCTGCTGACCAGCTGGCTGCCGACCCTGTTGCGTGACAGCGGCGCGAGCATGGAGCAATCGGCATTTATCGGCGCACTGTTTCAGTTCGGCGGCGTGCTCAGCGCGGTGGGTGTGGGTTGGGCAATGGACAAATTCAATCCGCACAAGGTCATTGGCATCGCCTACTTGTTGGCAGGTGTATTCGCTTGGCTGGTGGGGCAGAGCCTGGGCAATGTCACCGTGCTGGCCACGTTGGTACTGTTGGCCGGCATGTGCATCAACGGTGCGCAATCGGCGATGCCATCGCTGGCAGCGCGGTTTTATCCAACCCAGGGTCGCGCCACCGGCGTGTCATGGATGCTCGGTATTGGTCGTTTCGGCGCGATCTTGGGTGCCTGGGCCGGGGCGACGTTATTGGGGCTAGGCTGGAACTTCGAGCAGGTGCTGACC
>NZ_JAMFRV010000557.1 GCF_026224925.1 Pseudomonas sp.
ACAGCTTGTCCATGCGAATGCCCAGACTCGGCAACGCGAAGTAGATCAACAGGATTAGCACCAAAATCGGCGTATTGCGGATCACCGTGACGTACACCGATGCAATGATGCGCAATGCCCGGTGTTTCGACAGCAGCGCAAACGCCGCAATCAGGCCGATCACGCAGCCAATGGCAATCGAGATCAGCGCCAGCTCCAGGCCCAAACCAAGGCCCGACAGCAAGCTGGGAAAGTCACGCCAGACAGCTGCAAAATTTAACTGATAGTTCATGGTCAGCAGTACCTGGAACGGGGCAGTCAACGCACTGCCCTGTTCTCACCGAGTCATTTGAATTCGACAGGGAAGCCAATTTCCGGGGTCGGCAAATCGACACCGAACCATTGCTTGAACGACGCGGCATACGCTGGAAACTCAACGCCGGTCATTGCCTCATGCAGTACGGTGTTGACGAAGTTCAGCCAATCCTGATCGCCACGTTTGACGGCACACGCGTAGGTCTGTGGGCTCCAGGCGAAGTTCGGCGTGCGATAACGACCAGGGTTCTGCACGATTAGATACTTGACCGACGATTGATCGGTGGCAGCAGCATCGGCACGACCGGAGTTGATCGCCTGATACATCAGGTCAACGCTGTCGTACTGGTCGACTTTGGCTTTGGGCAGTGCCTGGTGCACCAATTCTTCGGCATACACGTTTTGCAGCACAGCCACGGTCACGCCATCGCCTGCGGCTTTCAAATCATCAATTTCTTTGTATTTGCTTTTGATAGGCAGCAACAGCGCCACGCCCTCGCGGTAGTAAGGCAGAGTAAACGCGACTTGCTGGGCCCGACTGGCCGTGACGGTAATGAACTGACAGCTCATGTCGACTTTGTCAGTCAGCAGGTTAGGAATCCGCGCGTCGGACGACTGCACCACGAACTCGACTTTGCTCGGGTCGTTGAACAAACCCTTGGCGACCATCCGCGCAATGTCGATATCGAAGCCCTGCAGCTTTCCGTCTGCACCTTGGAAATGCCAAGGGGCGTTGGTGCTGCCGGTACCGACCACCAGATGACCACGTTGCAACACGCTGTCGAGCTTGCTGGTGGCGTCTGCCGCCTGCACGGAGCTGATAAGCGTGGCCGTAGCCGCAAGAACAAACGCACAAGCTTTCAAAAAGGAAGGTCCGCGATGCATGTGATGAACTCCGCCGTGGTTAAAATTCCGCTATAGCGGAATAAGGTATGTAACAACGGAATAGAGAGCAGAAAGTGTGCCACAGAACGCGGCCGAAAACGAAGCGCAGAAAAAAGGCTTTTAGATCAATGAGCTATCAGCGGGGAATTGTTTTTCGATGTAACGACATCGGCGCGGGAACCCGCTACCGTTTGCTACAGGCCTGTGTAGACAGGCCCCAAATGAGGGCGGACGCGCCGCATGAGGGCGCGCTACCTGAGGACGCGATAGAGAGCAGTCGTGTCAAAAATCAGCAGAGAATGGAGCTGCTTCAATAAAACCAAGCGCATGTGGAACGGTGTTTTTTTCGTCAATTGATATAAACAGCGACGAGGTGTACGCCGGTTTATGAGGCAATTTTATCTTTAAATCTCTTTCAATCTCTCTAATACAATCACTGTGAGTGACCAGGATTAAATTACGCCCGACCACTTTCTGTTTAATTGCGTTTGCAAGCAAGGTCATTCGACAATTTGCAAGCCACTCTTGGGTAGCGACAGCATGTTCAAACATGAACGTCGCAGTTTGCGTGGTTCTCGTAAGTGGACTGCTAAAAATATCAGTGCTTTGAAGCCCTAGGCGCTGGTATTCCTTGCCTACACCTCGCGCTTCATCACTGCCCCGAACGGTAATTCCATCTTTGGCGCCTAGGCAGCTAGCATCCGACTGGTCACAACGCTCCGCGTGACGGACAAAGACGATGATCTCACCCTTGGCCCAAGCGGCTTTCAGGCCAGCGACGTCAGCTGCGGTGCCGTGGGCAAAATTCAAAAGCGTAGGGTGTTTAAATAGCGAGTACGCCGTAACACACAGCAGCGCCACCAATAGCACAATTGAGATAATGATGTAACGTACCCGCATTCGTCCCACGAACCGCGAACTTAAACGAACACCGGGAATGTTTTCCATTGAGCGTGCTTCTCTGCAATTGTTAATTTTTATTTGCCATCATGATTGACACTACAGCGTTCTGCAATCGCTAGAACACATCGGGCGAACAATATAAATACTTTGGCGAAAGAGACGTTAAAAATACGTGATTTATTGAAGGATTTCGCTGTAAAAAAACGTTTCTGAAGAAACGTTCAGCGAGTGTTCAGAAAGCCGACTTAGTAGCATTAGCGAGTCGTCAGCATCCGCATAAAGGTCGTTAAACAGTCCTTGCTAACAAGGACTGTCGTTCATTTACCTCATGGGATCATCAGGCTTTGGTGTTAATGATTTCGCCCGTGATCTGCCCAGTGCCATTCACGCTGCCTTTCGCTGGAGTTTGCGCGGGAGAATTTGATGCCGAAGCGAGATGCTGTTTCGCTATTAACCGTTGAGCCACACGGTCGCCTTGGCCTGCCTCTTTTGCGGTTACAGCAGATGTTTCGGTCGCTTCCTTTAAGGCTGCTGCTGCGATGCCAGCGGAGGTGTTAGCGGCCGGAGCTGCGCTCGTCGTAGCTGCGGACGTCGCGGTCGCACTTGTTTTCGAAGTGGTTTGGCCGGGTACACCTACTGTTGCGTGGATAGAAGCTGAGATTGCGCCAATAGACATCGGGAACTCCTGATTTTTCCTGGATACGCAAGCGCGTGAATGCTCTAGCGCAAGGGTTGGAACAAGATCAGAGAGTAAAAGTGCAACCGTTTGGTTTGCGTCGGAAATTGGTGAAAATTCCGTCGTATACGGCGGTGTATTTCTGGACTGGAGGCGAGAAGTCCCCGTTGACGAGGACACAAACCAAGTGAGCCTGACTCGATGTTCAGGCCTTGGTGTTAAGGATCTCTCCGGTGCCGCTGATGCCAGCCGTTGACGGAGCAGCTATCGCGGAGGTTTCATGCGCTTCCTGCTGCGCGGCTGTTGTAGGGATGATAATTGATTCCTTGGCCGCCCTGAATTTGGCCTGGTGTTGTGCCGTCACGCCGACGTTTACTGGGATGGAAGCTGAAATTACGCCGATTGCCATGTGTAGCTCCTGATAGATGGAAACACGCAAGCACGTCAACAACGCTTGGCGCATGGTTAGGACTGCACACAGACTAAAGGGCGAAATGTTCGCAGGGCGTCCTTCGGACGTGAAAATTTCGTGGAGGTCACTGCAAGGGAGCGATTGAGGATACGACACGGCGGAGCGACGAATTTAGATTCACGGGTATGGCTCGGAGCTCTTCCGCTTGTCGAATACAAGCTACCTTCCTCGAGGTTGCGGCAACCGCAGCACTCTCCGGCTGCCCTTCGGCGCGCCAAGTGTTACTATTGCGCCCCTTTAAAGCCGCACTGACTGATTTTGGGTTGCGCGTTCTGCGTCCAGCCTGCCTTGGCCGTGCGTTTTTTGGCTGTTTTGGGTTAACGCCCAACGCCATTGTGCCGGGCCGTCGTGCCTTTACGCCTTTGCTACCTTGCAGGACACACTTTTGATCTCCACAGCTAACATCACCATGCAATTCGGCGCCAAGCCGTTGTTCGAGAACGTCTCGGTCAAGTTTGGCGGCGGGAACCGTTACGGCCTGATCGGCGCTAACGGCTGCGGCAAGTCCACGTTCATGAAGATCATGGGTGGCGACCTGGAGCCTTCGGGCGGGCAGGTGATGCTAGAGCCGAACGTGCGTCTGGGTAAATTGCGCCAGGACCAGTTCGCTTACGAAGAATTCACCGTGATCGATACCGTGATCATGGGCCACGAGGAATTGTGGAAAGTTAAGGCTGAGCGCGATCGCATTTATTCGCTGCCAGACATGACTGAAGCTGACGGCATGGCCGTCGCTGAGCTGGAAACCGAATTCGCCGAAATGGACGGTTACACCGCCGAATCTCGTGCCGGTGAATTGCTATTGGGCCTGGGTATCGGCATTGATCAGCACTTCGGCCCGATGAGCGAAGTCTCGCCAGGCTGGAAACTGCGCGTATTGTTGGCCCAGGCGTTGTTCTCCAATCCTGAAGTGCTGTTGCTCGACGAACCGACCAACCACTTGGACATCAACACCATCCGCTGGCTGGAAAACATCCTGACCCAGCGTAACAGCACCATGGTCATCATTTCCCACGATAGGCACTTCCTGAACAGTGTCTGCACGCACATGGCCGACCTTGATTACGGCGAGCTGCGTCTGTTCCCGGGTAACTACGACGAGTACATGACCGTGGCGACCCAGTCCCGCGAGCAATTGCTGTCGGACAACGCCAAGAAAAAAGCTCAGATCAACGAATTGCAATCGTTCGTTAGCCGCTTCTCGGCCAACGCCTCGAAATCCAAGCAGGCCAGCTCCCGCGCCAAGCAGATCGACAAGATCCAGCTGGCAGAGGTCAAACCTTCAAGCCGTGTCAGCCCGTTCATTCGTTTCGAACAGAACAAAAAGCTGCACCGTCAGGCGGTCATTGTTGAGCGCATGGCTAAAGGTTTCGATGGCAAGCCACTGTTCAAGGACTTCAGCTTTGTGGTTGAAGCAGGCGAGCGCGTAGCGATCATCGGCCCGAACGGTATCGGTAAAACCACCCTGCTACGCACCTTGGTTAACGACCTGTCGCCGGACGCTGGTACTGTGAAATGGACTGACGCGGCGGAGTTGGGCTATTACGCTCAGGATCACGCGTCTGACTTCGAAGACGAATCCAACCTGTTCGACTGGATGGGTCGCTGGACTCAAGGTGGCGAGCAGATCGTTCGCGGTACATTGGGCCGGATGTTGTTCTCCAACGACGAAATCCTCAAATCGGTCAAAGTAATTTCCGGTGGTGAGCAAGGCCGCATGCTGTTCGGCAAGCTGATCCTGCAAAAGCCAAACGTGTTGATCATGGACGAACCGACCAACCACTTGGACATGGAATCCATCGAGGCGCTGAACCTCGCACTGGAAAACTACCCAGGTACGTTGATCTTCGTCAGCCACGACCGCGAGTTCGTTTCTTCACTGGCCACGCGAATCATCGAGTTGAGCCCAAGCGGCGTGGTCGATTTCAGCGGCACCTACGATGACTACCTGCGTAGCCAGGGCGTTGTGCTCTGATTTGATGGCAGCGTGAATAGAAGCCCTGTCCTGTGACGGGGCTTTTTTTGGCTTATTGTTTTGAACCGCTCCGAACATCCTCTGTACAGCGCCGTTGCGACATTTCGAGAATCCCGGTGAGCGAACTGTTCGCGAATGCAACAGTTCGGTCCCCCACTAGAGTTTGCGACATTCCTAAATTCAATCGTTAGCCAGCTTTCTTTTACTCTCGGCGCACGCCATCATGGCTTACTCCAACCGCCTGCCAGCGAATGAGCCATGTCTGCCGCACAACCGTCACCGCCCCCTGTAACATCCCCAAGCTCCATGGCGATCACCCTGCAGATCGTCTCTATCGTCTTTTATACGTTCATCGCCTTTCTGTGCATTGGCTTGCCGATTGCCGTGGTTCCGGGGTATGTCCACGAGCATTTGGGTTTTAGCCCCGTCATTGCGGGCATTACCGTGGGCGCACAATATCTGGCGACGCTACTGAGCCGCCCTCTTGCGGGTCGTGTGGCAGACAGCATTGGCACCAAGCGCGCGATCATCTATGGCTTGTCAGGAATCGTCGTCAGCGGCGTTATGACCCTGGCCGCTACGTTGCTTGAAAGCGTACCCGACCTGGCCTTGACGATACTGATCATCGCTCGCGTATTTCTCGGCATAGCTCAAGGATTGATTGGCGTGGGCACCATCAGTTGGTGCATCGGCCAAGTCGGCTCCGAACACACCGCCAAAGCGATTTCCTGGAATGGCATTGCGTCATATGGCGCAATTGCCATCGGTGCACCCGTCGGGGTGGTGATGGTTGACGGGTTAGGCTTTATCAGCCTTGGCGTTACCTTGTCGATCCTCTCGTTACTGGCGCTGGTGTTGATTCGCAACAAGCCTTCCGTACCGGTCGTTCGTGGCGAACGCATGCCGTTCTGGTCGGTATTCGGTCGCGTCGCGCCGTTCGGTCTGAGCTTGACGCTGGCCTCTATCGGCTATGGCACGCTGACCACTTTTATCACCCTGTTTTACCTGAGCCGCGGGTGGAATGGCGCAGCCTATTGCCTGACGGTATTCGGGGTGTGTTTTATCCTCTCACGCCTGATCTTTATCAACGCCATCAAACGCTTTGGCGGATTCAACGCGGCGATTGCCTGCATGGTGATTGAGACCGTTGGCCTGGTGATGCTATGGATCTCTCCCAGCACCCAGTTCGCCTTGATTGGCGCAGGCCTCACCGGGTTTGGCTTATCGCTGGTGTACCCGGCGCTGGGCGTTGAGGCGATAAAACAGGTGCCAAACTCAAGTCGCGGTGCCGGGTTGAGTGCCTATGCGGTGTTCTTCGACCTCGCATTGGCCATTGCCGGCCCCATCATGGGCAGCATTGCCATTGGCCTGGGTTATTCGTCGATTTTCCTCTGCGCAGCGGTACTGTCGGTGGCCGGGTTGGCGTTGACCATTTGCTTGTCACGCCGCCCGCGCTATTGACGAAAAAGATGAACTGCCACCCCGGCAACCAGTCCCACTAACAGATCCCTTACTCAAGGAATGTCAGTGTGACTGTCGACACAGCTGGTATTACCGCCGACCCAGGCGACCTGGCGCAAACCCCCGCCGTTCACCGTTTGCGGGTACTGACCGTGAATACCCACAAAGGCTTCACCGCCTTCAACAGGCGCTTCATCCTGCCCGAGCTGCGTGAAGCCGTGCGCAGCACCGGCGCCGACCTGGTGTTCCTGCAAGAGGTCATGGGCAGCCACGACGGGCATGCATCGCGACACGCCGCATGGCCACAGACCTCACACTACGAATTTCTCGCCGACAGCATGTGGAGTGATTTTGCCTACGGGCGCAACGCTGTTTACCCGCACGGTGATCATGGCAACGCCCTCCTCTCCAAGTACCCTATTTTGCAACACCGTAATCTTGACGTGTCCATCGTTGGGCCAGAACGACGCGGCTTGCTGCACTGCGTATTGCAGGTGCCAGGGCATGACGAAGTGCACGCGATTTGCGTCCATTTGAGCTTGCTAGAGAGCCATCGACAGTTACAACTGGACTTGCTATGCAAGCTGCTTGAGTCGCTTCCGAGCCATGCGCCCGTGATTATTGCGGGGGATTTCAACGATTGGCAGCTACAGGGAAACCTGCGCCTAGCGCGCTGCGATTACCTGCACGAAGTGTTTGAACGGCATGCCGGCTCCCTGGCGAGAACCTACCCGGCGCGGTTGCCGATGCTGCGCCTAGACCGTATTTATCTGCGCAACGCCAGCAGCCACTCGCCAAGGATCCTGGGCAACAGGCCGTGGACTCATTTATCGGATCATTTACCATTGACGGTTGAAGTGCATCTCTGACCCTGAGCGCCGTGGTTGTAACCACGGCGCCACCACCGTCACTCCTGCAACTTGGGCTTCAAGATCAACACTGCCAGCGGCGGCAGATCCAATAGCAGCGAATACGGCTGACCGTGGCTTTTCCCTTCCTGCGCATTCACCCCACCGCCATTACCGATGTTAGAACCGGCGTAGGTGTCCGCGTCGCTGTTCAGCAGCTCAACCCATTGCCCTTCGAACGGCACGCCCACCTGATAACCTTCGCGGGGCACCGGCGTAAGGTTCGCGACCACCAGCACCGGCTCGCCCTCTTTGCTCCAGCGCATAAACGCAAACACACTGTTGGTCGCATCATCGCCAATCACCCATTGGAAACCCTGCGGCTCACAATCTCGCTCGTGCAGCGCGGGTTCTTCGCGATAGAGCCGGTTAAGGTCGCTTACCAGCTTCTTGACCCCAATGTGCTCAGCGTATTGCAGCAAGTACCAGTCGAGCTGCTCATCGTGGTTCCACTCACGCCACTGACCGAACTCGCAGCCCATGAACAACAGCTTCTTGCCTGGATGGGTCCACATGAACGTCAGATAAGCGCGCAGGTTAGCGAACTTCTGCCAGCGATCGCCGGGCATTTTATCGATCAGCGAGTGCTTGCCGTGGACCACTTCGTCGTGGGAAATAGGCAAGATGAACTTCTCGGACCAGGCATACACCAGGCCGAAACTCAACTCGTTGTGGTGATGCGCACGGTGGATCGGGTCCTGCTGCATATAGTGCAGAGTGTCGTGCATCCAGCCCATGTTCCATTTGTACTGAAAACCTAAACCTCCCTGCTGGGTCGATTGGCTGACGCCTGGCCATGCGGTGGACTCTTCGGCGATAACCATCGAGCCCGGAGCTTCCAGCGCCACCACATCGTTGAGGTGACGCAGGAAGTCGATGGCTTCGAGGTTTTCACGACCACCGTGACGATTGGGAACCCATTCCCCGGCTTTGCGTGAATAGTCTCGGTACAACATCGACGCCACCGCATCCACACGCAGGCCATCGATGTGGAAATGCTTAAGCCAGTGCAACGCCGAGGCGAGCATGAAGCCATGCACTTCGGTGCGGCCCAGGTTGTAGATCAGGGTGTCCCAATCCTGGTGGAAGCCTTCCTGGGGGTTGCCGTACTCGTACAATGCAGTGCCGTCGAACTGCGCCAAACCGTGGGTATCGGTCGGAAAGTGCGCCGGTACCCAGTCGAGGATCACACCGATATCAGCCCGGTGACAGGCATCAACGAACGCCGCGAAATCCTGTGGCGAACCGTAACGCGCCGTTGGTGCGAACTGTGACAGGGGCTGATAACCCCATGATCCGCCAAACGGGTGCTCCATGATCGGCATCAGTTCGATGTGAGTGAACCCTAATTCCTTGATGTACGGAATAAGGCGATCACCCAGCTCCTGCCAGTTGTACTGGCGCACCACGAACTCGTCGCTGTGGTCGAGTTGCCAAGAGCCCGCATGCAACTAATAGATCGACAGCGGTGCTTTAGGCGAATGACGCTCGCCACGCGATTCCATCCAACCACTGTCCTGCCAGTCATGCTTGAGCGGTGTGGCAACTACTGATGCAGTTTGCGGTGGCATTTGCGTAGCCAGCGCCACGGGGTCGGCCTTTAACGGCAGAATCCCGTTGGTACCTAAAATTTCGTATTTGTAAGCTTCGCCTGGCTGAAGTCGCGGGACGAAAACTTCCCACACGCCAGACGGATAACGCGCACGCATGGGGTGACGACGGCCATCCCAGTTATTAAATGAACCGACTACGGAGACGCGACGCGCATTCGGCGCCCAAACCGCGAAGCGCACACCCTCGATGCCATCGACATTCATCACCTGAGCGCCCAGGCAACTGCTCAAATCCCGGTGATTACCTTCGGCAAACAGATACAGGTCCATCTCCCCCAACAACTGACCAAAGCTGTAGGGGTCTTCGGTAATCTGCTCACCGCCCGCCCAGCTAATCTTCAACAGATAAGGTTGGGTGTTCGGTAAATGGCCCGCGAAAAAGCCGGGTGTCGAACTCATTTCCAGAGTTGCCAGCTCTTGCTCACCGTCGCGAGCTAATACTTTAACGCTCAGCGCATCAGGCAAGTAAGCGCGAATGAACTGCCCACCCTTGCCATCATCATGCGGACCGAGCATCGAAAACGGGTCGTGGTGTTCAGCACGAATCAACGCGTCCATATCAGTCGCGCCGGGCAACATCTGCACTTTGTCCCTGCTGTGTTCCTTAGGTGCATTCATGTTGGTTCTCCATCAGACAAAGTCAGCAGTCCACGTAGGCCTTGCAAAGGTACGGCAAGCCAGTTGGGGCGGTTCTCTGCCTCGTAGACTACTTCATATGCGGTTTTTTCCAGGGTAAATAATTCCAGCGCAGCCGTTTCGCCTTCGCTGTCCTTCCACGCGTGCGCCATACCGGCGGCGGCGGCCCGATACCCTTGGATAAACGCTTCCCGGGCCTGGGCTAAATACGTGTCAGCCACCGTGTGACGTGCGGCTTTGGCTTCATCCGAACTGTCCACGCTTTGAGCATTGCGTACGGCCATGGCTGCGGCATAGTCAAACGAACGTAATACGCCACTAACGTCTTTAAACGGGCTGTATTTAGCCCGACGTTCAATCAGCGGTCGCGCCGGCTCGCCCTCAAAGTCGATCAAGTAAGCATCGCCCTTGACCACCAGGACTTGGCCCAAGTGTAAGTCGCCGTGCACCCGTAGACGCAAGCCGCCCACAGAACGCTTGGCCAGATTTTTGATATGGGCAAGCACCTGCTTACGTTGACCCAACAGCTTATCGACCAACGCTTGATCGTCCGCTTTCAGCTTATCTTTATTCAACTCGAGCAGCTCCAGCGCGCGTTCCATTTGCGCCACGACGCTGTTGCCGGAGGTCTCACTGTCCTTAACGCTAGTAATTTCAGCGGCAAAATCAGGATCGTCAGTCGGCGCTGCCAATATTTGGTGCATCTCCCCCAGACGCTGCCCCAGCAGAGCAGAGAAATCCGACAGTTCCAATAGCGCGTTGAAGTGTTGATCCATGTCCGAGCGGCCATGGGACAACTCATCACGCACCGCGCGCTCAAGGTTGTTCTGAGTCCACTCCCACGCATCGCCCTGATTGCTCAAATAACCTTGAGCAATCATCAACAGGTTGTCCTGCCCATGATCGTCGACCCGCACCACTGAACCCAACAACGGCGAAATATGCTGGAACCCGGCAGCCGTCAGATAAGCACCCATCTCCAATTCCGGGTGAGTCCCTGCGGCCACGCGACGAATCATTTTCAACACCAGGCTGCCACCAACCACCACCGAACTGTTGGACTGTTCAGCCGACAGATAGCGCACTTCGGATTCATTGGTTAGCCCGAGGTGCGTCATTTCCGGCGTCTGCTCAAAGCGCAACTCGCCTCCAGTGAATGGCAACACGGTGTTGGCCTGCATGCCGTGAACCACCGCGCGAATGAATGTTTCAAGGGTAAATGCGTCGGTGATGAAGCCGACCTGACGTCCTCGACGTACTCGCGCCAGCGCCAGCTGTTGCGGCAACGCGCTGCTGATATCATCTTCGGCCAACAGCCCGAATGGCAGCTGATAGCGATCTTGTTGATCGCCCGCTGTCACTTCAATTTCACTCAGTAGCACTGGGTTTTGCACACTGCCAAAACGCACGGCGTAAGCAATCTTGACCTGATCAATGATTTTATCTTTGCCGGCAAACCAGCGACGTTTAGGCAGATAAGCCGCCAACGAGTCTTTCTCCATGACGCTGCGCAATGGTTCGTCGAGCAACTCTTCCAAGCGCTTTTTCAGCACCAGGGTCGGGAAGTCCGGCAGGCTCTGCGCCGGTTCTACGTGCCAACTCGGCATCTGATTCTCTGTCGCCAGCAAGAACCAATAGTAGCCATACGGCGGTAAGGTCAGCAGGTACGTCAGTTGGCCAATCGGCGGAAACGCGCTACCGCCCAACATTTCCACCGGGACCATGCCGGTAAACGGCGCCAGCTCCAGCTCCGCTGCTTGAGCAGCGGCAGACACATTGGCCACGCACAGGATGATTTCGGTCTTGCCATCCGGCCCAGTGTATTCACGGGTGTAGGCCAAAATTCGACGATTGCTCGGCGACAACATTTTCAACGTGCCACGGCCAAAGGCCTTCTGCTGTTTACGCACCGTCAACATCCGCCGGTTCCAATTGAGCAGCGAATGCGGGTCGTTGTTCTGCGTTTCGACGTTGACCGATTGATAGCCATACAGCGGGTCCATGATCGGCGGCAGTACCAGGCTTGCCGGGTCGGCGCGTGAGAAGCCACCGTTGCGGTCGATGGACCACTGCATAGGCGTGCGCACACCGTCGCGGTCGCCGAGGTAGATGTTATCGCCCATGCCAATCTCATCGCCGTAATACAAGGTCGGCGTTCCCGGCATCGACAGCAACATGCTATTAAGCAATTCGACACGGCGGCGATCACGCTGCACCAATGGCGCCAAACGACGACGAATACCCAGGTTTATCCGCGCCCGGCGGTCCGAGGCGTAGTAATTCCACAGGTAATCACGTTCGCGATCTGTGACCATTTCCAAAGTCAGCTCATCGTGATTACGCAGAAAAATCGCCCATTGGCAGTTTTCCGGAATTGCCGGCGTCTGACGCAAAATATCGGTAATCGGGAAACGATCTTCCTGGGCCACAGCCATGTACATGCGCGGCATCAGCGGGAAGTGAAATGCCATGTGACACTCATCGCCGTCTTTACCGTTGCTGTCACCAAAGTACAGTTGCGTGTCTTCGGGCCACTGATTAGCTTCGGCCAACAGCATGCGGTCCGGATAATTGGCGTCGATCTCGGCACGAATCTTTTTCAGCACCTGATGGGTCTCAGGCAGGTTTTCGTTATTGGTGCCGTCGCGCTCGATCAGGTAAGGAATAGCGTCAAGACGCAGGCCATCAATGCCCATGTCCAGCCAAAAACGCATCACTTCCAACACGGCTTCCATCACTGCCGGGTTATCGAAGTTCAAGTCCGGCTGGTGCGAATAGAATCGGTGCCAAAAGTACTGGCCAGCCACAGGATCCCATGTCCAGTTGGACTTTTCTGTGTCGATAAAAATGATCCGCGTGCCGTCGTACTTCTGGTCGGTGTCCGACCACACATAAAAGTTCCGGGCTTTGGAGCCTGGCTTCGACGCACGGGCTTTCTGGAACCACGGGTGCTGGTCAGACGTGTGATTGATGACCAGCTCAGTGATAACCCGCAGCCCCCGATCATGGGCCTCGGCGATGAATTTCTTGGCATCGGCCATGGTGCCGTAGTCGCTGTGCACACCCCGGTAATCCGCAATATCATAACCGTCATCACGACGTGGTGACGGGTAGAAAGGCAGTAGCCAGATGGTGTTGACCCCCAGCTCGGCAATGTAATCGAGCTTGGCAATCAGGCCGGGAAAGTCACCAATACCATCGTTGTTTGAATCAAAAAAAGACTTCACATGGACTTGATAAATGACCGCATCCTTGTACCACAGCGGGTCATCGATAAAGGCCGCACTCCTGGGTTTCTTCGCCATCGTCAATTCCTTGTTAATTCGTGGTCTGGATGCGCCAAATGCCAAATGGCTGGTAAGTTGGGTCTATGCGCATCCATTGGTACTTGCCGTACCAGGTCCAGCGGTGGCCGGTCATCAAGTCTTCACCGGACGTTGCGGCATCATCGGGCAGGCCCATTTCCCACAGCGGCAGTTCAAAACTCGCTTCCTGGGCATTGACCGGATCGAGGCTGACGGCGATCAAAATGAAGTTGCTGCCATCGGCGCTGCGCTTGCCGAAATACAAAATGTTGTCGTTCCAGGCGTTGTACAGCTTCAGCCCCAAATGCGTTTGCAGCGCTGGGTTCTGGCGGCGAATACGATTGAGTTGGGCAATCTCGGCAATGATGTTGCCCGGCGCCGTGTAATCCCGTGGACGTAGCTGATATTTCTCCGAGTCCAGGTATTCTTCTTTACCCGGCACCGGTGCTGATTCACACAACTCGAACCCCGAATACATACCCCACAAACCCGAGCCCATGGTCGCGAGCGCAGCACGGATCAAAAACCCGGCGCGCCCTGACTCATGTAAAAAGCCGGGGTTGATGTCTGGCGTATTGACGAAGAAATTCGGGCGATAACAATCACGCCAAGGCGTTTCATTAAGCTCAGCAAAGTATTGCGCCAGTTCTGCCTTGCTGTTGCGCCAGGTGAAGTAGGTGTAACTCTGCGAGTAACCGACTTTACCCAGGCGCGCCATCATCGCCGGCTTGGTGAAGGCTTCGGCAAGGAACATCACCTCCGGGTGTTCGTGGCGAATGTCGGCAATCATCCACTGCCAGAACGGCAGCGGTTTGGTGTGAGGATTGTCGACCCGGAAAATCTTCACGCCCTCTTCCACCCAACCTAGCACCACGTCCCGCAGCTCAAGCCACAAACTCGGAATCGCATCGGGCGCGTAAAAATCGACGTTGACGATGTCCTGGTATTTTTTCGGCGGGTTCTCGGCGTAACGAATCGAACCGTCGGGGCGCCACGAGAACCAACCAGGATGTTCCTTGAGCCACGGGTGGTCTTGGGAGCACTGAATCGCGAAATCCAGAGCAATTTCCAGACCGTGCTCTGCAGCGGCCTTTATCAGGTTGCGAAAATCCACGCGAGTACCCAGTTCCCGGTGGATCGCGTCATGGCCACCGTCCTCACTGCCAATCGCGTAAGGGCTGCCCGGATCATCCGGACCGGCGTGCAGGGAGTTGTTCGGCCCCTTGCGGTGGGCGCGGCCGATGGGGTGAATCGGCGGGAAATACAACACGTCGAAGCCCATGTCACGAATCATCGGCAGCCGACCCAACACATCGTTGAACGTGCCGTGGCGCGCTGGATCGTCGGTAATCGAGCGCGGAAACAATTCATACCAACTGGCGAACTGCGCCAGTTCACGCTCTACATCCACTGGAAAGTCGACACTGCGACTCAGGTACGCGTGGTTTTCGGCCTTGGCCATCAACCCCGTCGTTTCGTGGCTCTGCAACAGCAAGACCTGCGCGTCGGGATCACTTTGCTCGAACTGCTCGACAACGGCGGCCAAGCGCTTTTTCAATTCGCCTTCGTGGCGCTCCATCGCTTGGGCCAGATGGATACGGCCCTCCTGCAACTCCAACTCGATTGGCACGCCCGCGATGTGCTTCTTCTGCAGCTCATATTGGAAACTGGCGAATTGATCGATCCACGCTTCCAGGCGGAACAAGATGCGGCTGACCGACGTTGGGGTGAACTCACCTTGCCAACTGTCGTTGCCCAAATCCGCCATGGGCTCGCGGTGCCATTCATCTTCATCGGTCGCACGCCACATAATTACCACGGCCAGCTTGTCGTGACCGTCAGCGAACACCTTGCTGGTCACGACAACAGGCTGTCCGATGATGGCCTTGACCGCAAACAGGCCGCCTTCGATTGCTGGCATCGTGTCTTCGATCACGATGCGCGGCAATTGCAGGGCTTGGGTCAGGGTTAACGGTTGAGTCTGGTGCGGTACATCACTGGCCAAAGAATCCGGGCCGTAGGGCTGATCTGCGGTCACATTCATCGAGCATCACTCCTCACGCCCTTCCCCTAATAGAAGACAAAGACGCTCACCGGCAAAAAAACATACGATTGAAAAAAAGAGCGTGCCCATCCTGCGCTAAAAACACCTTACCGGGCCGCATAGTTTCCGAACGTCGGCCGCTGGGAAAAGTTCAAAAGGGTTTAAGTGCAGGGCTGAGCTTAGGCATAGAAATGACAGGTATGCGAGGGGAAGGATCATCTGAGGGTTGGCGGGCGATTGATTTGGGTAAAAATCAAAAAACATTATCGAAATCTATATCTTTTAGTTATAAAAAATACACATTTATAATAATTCGATATGAGCCGGGAACTCTTTAACGCCGCGAGAGAACCAATCAACTAATATTATCTTGCACTACGAAACAGTAGACCCTTCCAGAAACCTCGTACCCTTTAATAGGAAATAACTTACAGATATTTTAAGTCAACCTTAAGATTAAATGTAGGATTTTTCCTATTAATGCAAAAATGCCAAGTAACGCTATATATTGACAGCGCCAAAAATTAAAACTAAAAATTTATCATGCGTTACACACAACGAAGCCGCCCGGCAACCGCAGCGAGGACCTGACGGACCAAGGCTATGCCAGAGAAAACCCAGATAACCATTCAATAGTCCTGCGCGCCTGGTCCGTTCAGAACGCCATTGGAGTGCCAAACCATCTTATTTAAAACTTACAATTACGACATCATGAACTTCGATGTCGAGAACTTCGCGCAGTCACGTGACGGGATTGCAAAAGTCAAACTCGCCCCTTTCTGGAAAGAACTAATTGAAAGAACCCAACCAACTTACCCCGACACTGACAAGTCCAATGAAAGTAAACAAAAAAAGATCATCGACTAAGGCTTTTATTCGAACAGCCATGGAGGCCCAACCCGATGAACTGCGCTGCATGGCGTAATTCTCGAATCGCGACGGTCGAACGGATGAAGCGCTAATACCGTGAGCGCCTGACAGACTCAGAGGTGATCTGATGAATATCCCTATCCCTGCGGAAACGCCTGACCCGATGATCGACGATCCAGCGTTGCCCGTGCCACCGCCCGAGAAAGACCCGCCGCCGACCATGCCGCCGGTAATCGAGCCACCCAAGGGCGATCCACCCACTGAGAAATCGCCAGCGATTCTCAATGGCGGTTAGAGGGTAAGAAGTGCACATGCAGAACGTTGAATGCCGGCAGAGGTCTCACGGTTATCACGTTATGAAAGGAGAACGGTCATGCCACTGGAATTCGATAACACCCGTGAACATTGCTCCGCTGTGATCGACGATGTGCGTTACCAAAGCCCTGTCATTGAGGTGGTGATCATCACCAATGACGCCACGCACATGTCCGAAGCACAGGTCGACGGTAAAAACGTACCGATTACCGAAGAGGAGGCGGATGCGCTGACGGTGATGGGCGCGTTGGACAAGCGGCACCACACTTGGGTGCAGTGAGTGCTCTTAGTGGATAAGCACCGGGGCTTCAGCGGCAGCGCTCGTTCTGATCGAGCGCGGCAATGCTATTTCCCGCCCGCCAAATCGATGAAGGTGCCGGTGGCATAGCTGGCTTTTTCCGACAGCAACCAGATAATCGCTTCGGCCACCTCTTCTGCAACACCGCCCCGGCCCATGGGGATGCCGGGCTCAAGCTTGCTGACCCGATGTGGGTCGCCGCTCAGGGCGTGAAAATCAGTACGGATGTAACCGGGGCGCACCGCGTTGACCCTAATCCCCTCGCCCGCCAGCTCACGTGCGAGTCCGATAGTGAACGAGTCGACGGCACCTTTCGACGCAGCGTAATCAACATATTCCCCAGCCGAGCCCAGTCGTGAGGCAGCTGAAGACACATTGACGATGCCGCCGCCCTTACCGCCATAGCGCGGCGACATTCGCAGCAACGCATGCTTGGCACACAACATGGGCCCGACCACATTGGTTTTCATCATCCGCAGCAAACGAAACTCGGACATTTCCTCGACCCGCGAAGCCTGAGCGACCGTGCCCGCGTTGTTGACCAGTGCCGTGATCGGACCGAACTCGGCGTCGATTCTCGAGAACATGCCAATGATTTGATCTTCGTCGCTGGCGTCCGCTTGCACAGACATCACCTGCGCGCCCAGTTCGCGGACCTGCGCGCAGGTTCGCTCGGCGGCTTGGTGGTCGGACAGGTAGTTGATGCAGATTCGATAGCCTTCGCGGGCTGCCAGTACGGCAGTGGCCGCGCCAATGCCGCGGGAGCCACCGGTGATTAGAATGACTTTTTCCATGTGTGTATGCCTGATCGGTACCTGAAGGCTGTCAGCCTGACTTAGGCGTTTTACCAAGGGATGCCGCGAAAATCAAACCTCGGATGCACTCTCTTGCTCATCCACCGGCGTTTCGGCCGCATTGATATCTGCCATGAATTTCTCTGCGGGCAATGGATGCCCCAAGAGAAAACCTTGCAACGAATCGCAACCCAGCTTGGTCAAAAAACTCTGCTGCATGTCAGTTTCGACACCTTCTGCGACGATACGCAAACCCAATGCTTGCCCCAAGGCAACGATGGCTGAGACGATGGCCGCGTCGTCGCTGTCATGCTCTAGATCGCGGACAAACCCACGGTCGATCTTGATTTCATTAGCAGGCAAACGCTTGAGGTACATCAAGCTCGAATAGCCCGTACCAAAATCGTCGATGGACAGGTCAACGCCCATTTCTGCCAGCTGTTGCAGCACGGCCATGCTCGCGTCGGCGTCGCTCATGGCGGTGGTTTCAGTGATTTCCAGGGTCAAGTTGTTGGCCGGCAATTGGTGCAGGATCAACGCGTTCGCAACACTGTCGACCAACCCTGTATGGCAGAACTGCAGCGCAGACAAGTTGACCGCAATGCGCCAATGGCTATACCCCTGCGTGTGCCAGACGCGCATCTGCCGACAGGCTTCGTTAAGCACCCAGTCGCCAATGGGGATGATCAAACCGGTTTTTTCTGCAAGGCCAATAAATTTGTCTGGCAACAACAGCCCCTGCAGCGGGTGGTGCCAGCGCAGAAGTGCTTCGGCCCCGATTGGCTGCCCGGTCACCGCGTCGAATTTTGGCTGGTAATACAAGCAAAACTGTTGCTCTTTGAGCCCGCTTCGAAGGTCCTGAAGTAGCTGCAATTGATTGCGTGCATTGGTGTTCATCGACGCATCAAAAAAACTGTAACCGTTTTTGCCCGCCGCTTTCGCGTGGTACATAGCGGCATCGGCATTCATCAACAGTTCGTGTTGGGTCTCGCCGTTTCCCGGGTACAAAGCGATACCAATACTCGCGGAAATTTGCACACTGTTATCAGCAACGAGAAAGGGCTGACTGAGCAAGGTCACCTGCTGGGCAGCATAGGCAGGAGCCTCATCGCGTTCGGGCAACTCAACCAACAGCACGAACTCATCTCCACCGATACGTGCCAAGGTATTGCGACCATTCATATCATTGCGAAGGCGCAGTGCTACCTCGCGCAGCAACTGATCACCCATATGATGACCAAACGCGTCGTTGATTGGTTTAAAACCATCCAGGTCCATGAACATCAACGCAAACCAACCGCCGTGTTCCTCAACAGTGCGCATGGCCTGTTCGATTCGATCGGCCAGTAGCACTCGATTTGGCAGCCCCGTAAGCGTGTCGTGCAGCGCCAGTTGCGTCAGCTCACGGTTGGCCACACTCAGCGAATTAGACAGCTCCGCCGTTCGCGACTCCAGCCGGGCGTCAAGGATCGAAGTCAGCAAAGCGATGCTCAGCACCTCCAGACTGGCGATAAGCACCAATTTGTCCAGGCCGTCGACACGTAATCCGTTGCCGATCGCGCCGCAGAAGCTGCCATCGGCGAATGTGGCGGCGGACATAGCGGTGTAATGCATCCCCGCAATCGCCATACCCATAAACACTGCAGCACCGGCGCGAAACAGCCTTACATGCGGCGTTTGCTGGCGCAGTCGGAACGCGATCCACAGCGCGGCAGCCGAGGCACTGAACGCGATCAGCAGTGAAAGTGCAAAGCGTGCAGGTTCGTATTCGATGCCCGGTTGCATGCGCAAAGCGGCCATTCCGCAATAGTGCATGCCACTGATACCCGCACCCATGATCAGCGCACCAAAGCTCAATTGCAGCATTGGTAGTCGCGGTTGGCTGACCAACCATAAGGCGAAGCCAGACGCCAGAATAGCGATTAGCAACGACAACACAGTGATCGGGACGTCGAAAACCAGTTCGATGGGCAGATGGAGGGCGAGCATACCCATGAAGTGCATCGCCCAGACGCCGACGCCCATGGCTAAACCGCCGCCACTCATCCATAGATAGGTCGCGCGACCATTAGCGGTGGCAACCCGACCCGCTAGATCCAGCGCCGTATAAGACGCCAATATCGCCACAAATACGGAGATCAAAACCAACGAGGGGGTGTAGTTACCGATAAGCATACGACTTCTCGAGACCTGGGCAGACGACAAAATTTTTGCCCACAGGAATCAAAGATTGTACTCAACTTGTTACAGGAAGTTGCTGCCTGTTTAGTTGAATCCAGCGCTGGATTTTAAAAAAAATCGGCTCGTTCTATTCACAAGGGGGTATCTACCCCCACACGCTTCGTTATTGAATAGCCAGGCCGTTGGCTGCGCTCCAACCTCCGCCTAACGCCGCAATCAATTGGACGCTGGCGATCAGTCGACTCTGCAGCAGCGTCAGTACGCTTCTTTCGTTGCTCAGGGCGGTAGTTTGCACAGTGACTACGTCCAAGTAAGCAATCAACCCGGCTTTGTATTGGTTGTTGGTCAAGCGCAGCGATTCCCGCGCGGCGTCCAATGCCTCCGAGCGCACCACTGCTTCGTCCTGATACACCTTTAGTTGAACCAGATAATTTTCGACTTCCTGGAAGCCGTTCAAAACGGTTTGACGGTATTGGGCAACCGTCTGGTCATAGACCGCTTCGGTACGATCAACTTCAGCCGAGCGCTGGCCGCCGTCAAATAACGTGGTTGCCAGTTGCGGTCCGACTGACCAAAAACGGTTTGGCAAACTGATCCAGTTGGTGAATGTGGAACTGCTGTAGCCGCCGCTCATGCTCAAGGTCAAGTCTGGGTAGTAAGCGGCTTTTGCTACACCAATATTAGCGTTGGCAGCCATCACCGAGCGCTCCGCTGCGGCGATGTCCGGGCGCCGCTCAAGCAGTTGCGATGGGACTTCCAACGGAATTTCCGGCAATACCGGAACCGTGGTGGTGGCGGCCAGACTGAAGTCTGCCGGAGCTTGGCCCATCAGCACTGCAATTGCGTTCTCGAATTGCGCACGCTGCCAGATCAGGTCGATCAAGTCAGCTTGAGTGGTCTTGAGCTGCGTCTGCGCCTGAGCCACCGCGTCCTTTCCGGAAACACCGTGACGGTACTGATTTTGCGTGGTGGTTAACGAGCGCTGATAAGCCTCGACAGTCGCTTCAAGCAAACGTTTCTGCTCATCGATTACCCGCAATTGCAGGTAGTTCTGCACCAGTTCCGATTGCAGGCTCAAGCGCATCGACGCCAAATCGGCAAGGCTTGCCTGGGCACTGCCGGTATCGGCTTCGAGCCCGCGACGCAACTTGCCCCAGATATCAGCCTCCCAACTAACGCCAAGCTGCGCGTTGTAAGTATCGCGGATACCACTGCTGGAACTGCTCAGGCTCGAACTGCTACTGCCCGTGCCTTGGCTAGAGCGATTTTTACTGGTGGTCAAATCGACGGTGGGGAAAAAAGAGCCCCGCGCACTGCGCACCAGCGCTTGGGCCTGGCGGTACTGGGCATCGTATTGAGCGACGGTCTGGTTGGAAGTGTTGAGTTTTTCCACCAACCCATTGAGTTGCGCGTCGTTATACAGCTCCCACCACGCTCCCCGCGCCATTGCGTCGTTAGGCGCTGCCTGACGCCAGCCCTCGGCTTGCTTGAATTGCGCGGGAGTGGTCACCGTAGGCTTTTTGTAGTCTGGCCCAACCGCGCAAGCGCTCAACAACAAAACGAATAAACCTGTGCCCAGCCACCGTGCAGGCTGCTGGAGAACAGTAGTTGTGTGCAGGCGGAGGGTCATAGCGGAGTTTCCAATGCGGCATCGGTACGCACGCCACGCCATCTGTTGACACGATGGCGCAGACGGTCGAGATACAGGTAAACCACCGGCGT